>CAIRFY010000029.1 GCA_903877945.1 uncultured Oscillochloris sp.
AGATCAGATTGGCGGTCAGGGCCAGACTCGGCTCCAGCTTGCGCGCCACCAGCGCCGACCAGGGCGAATGGTGTTCGGCCACCATGGGCGCCAGATGAGCCAGTTCCGGGATGGCGGCGATGAAACGGGCGCCGCGGTCGCAATGCTCGACGGAATCGGCCCAGCGCAACTCGCCCATCAGGTCGTGATGTTCGCCGGTGGTCGATACGGCGCAATCGTGCAGCAGCGCCGCTCGAACCAGATCTTTGATGTGATCGTCATCCCACCCCAGATCCTGGGCGATACGGGCCGCCATCAGGGCCACCCGCCGGCAATGCCCGAGCCTGTCCACCCCCACCAGATCGAAGGCATCGGAGAAGGAGAGAATCAGGCGATCGAGGTCAATAGCGGTCGGGCTTGATTGCATCGGCCACGTCCCCTTGCGATGGCGAAGCCCATTCTACTCCCGGCCCCAAGGAGTAGCCATCGCCGATGAACCCTATCCGCCCACCACCGCATGCAGGGCCGCGCCCAGCAAGACGATGAAGGTGCCGATCATGCCGATCTGGCGATAGCGAAGAACGCTGCTGGTCAGACCCCAGGCATGGGAGAGCCGGGCCAGCACCAGCACGCTGCCCAGCACATGGATCGACCAGGCGGGCGAGCCGTTGAGCTCGGCCAGGGCGATCAGCAGGACCGCGAAGGGAACATATTCGGCGAAATTGCCATGGGCGCGGATGGCCCGCCTCAGCCCCTCATCCCCGGCATCGCCCAGCACCGCCTGAACGCGAATGCGGGCGGGACGCCCGCGCTCCCAGGGAATTGCTACGAACATGCGGAAACCTGTACTCGCTTACTCAAACAAGCTCTCAATATCATTCCCTGCCTGGATCCGTCGCACCATAATCCGGGCTTCGCCGTGCTGCACGTATTCGACGCCAAGCATACTGCCCTGAAGTTCCCACGCCAAAGATAGGTCTTTGTCTTTCCCTTCAATCGCCCGCGCTGGAAGCACAACGGCGCTCTCGTACCTTCCACCGGCGGCAACCTGCGCGATGATCACCGGCGCAAGATCGGCTATCTGTATCACCACATGATCGAGTGGGGCCGGGTTGGGGTTGAGCAGCACGAGGCTGAGGGTTCCCGTCTGCCGCACGCGAACCTGTCCGCTGATCGTGAGGCTGAGACTCTGCACGACCAGCGGCTCTGGTGCGAGGTGCATCAGTGCAACTATCGTCTCCTCTGGAGTCAGCCCGCCATGCGTCCAGCCTGATGGTCGCCGCCCAATTGCGGCGTAGCCTCGGGCAACCAGATAATCCTGTGGGAGTTGGTAGGCTAGGTGATCGAGATGGTGCCACGCCTCGGGCTGATCTATCGGGAGCCGCTGTATGTCACTGACCAGGGCTGCCCGTGATGAGGCAGGGCCGGGGCTGCGCTGATCGCCCGCGTCTTCCCAGACATCCATAACCTCACGGGTTGCCTGTGGTAAACGTCGTGTCGGCGATCCCGCAGGGAGTAAGGTGCATCCGTGGTCGCTACCGATCAGGGCGTGGAAGGTATATCCCCGTTCCGTGCAGGTCTTCTGCATGCGGGCCAGCTTTCGCCCAAGATCCTCCAAATGTCCGCGCACGACTCCGTCATCGGCGAAGTCTGGGCGATGATGGGCCAGTTCGTCGAGCGTATTGTCAAGCCAGATCAGACATTGCGGCGGATCGGCACTGCGCAGTTCCTCCAGAGCTTCAGCACATTGGTAGCCAACAAAGCCGCGCACGCCCGCTCGCTCAAGTTTCTCTTGTGCGGCCTGCGCAATGCTGCCGTGCGGCGGATCGCTCACCGCCATGCCGGTGACCAGCCCGCGCTTCGAGATGTCGGTCAGTGAGGGTAACAGCGCAACTCCGGCGTCATAGCGCTGTGGGTGGAGTCCCTGGTGGCGGCAGATTTCGCATAAAATCCGTCCTTGCCACCACGTCATCCCATCTACGACCAGCCAGACAACGACCGTGTGGGGTTGCGTCCCTAGCAGATCGCGCAGGAGGGTAAACTGGCGCGTGATCAGCGGTGAGCCAACGCTGGTGAGCCAGTGTGGATAGCGTTGGGCCAACCACGTTTCGTAGGCCAGCGCACACTCCTGCTGATACTCGCGGGGCTGATTTGCCCGCACTGTCCAGGTGAAGTAGGGCATGTAGTCGTTGGTTGCCCAGCGTAGCCACTGCTCGTCGCTCCACTCCGCTTGGGGCAGGGCCGGTCGGGCAGGCGGGATCAACGCCTCAAGCTCATCCAGGGTTGCCGCCGCTTGCGGTAGATCGGCAAAGCGTTGCTTCAATGCGGCGATCAGTGACGGATCAAGTAGGTTTGCGTTACGCTGGAATATGCCCTCAATCGCCCGCAGTTCAACCTCGCTCCAGCCCGACATGCGCTCAATCGCGGTCTGGACAAACGCGGTATTCGGTGTCGCTTGTACGATGCGCTCGCGCCAGTAGCGCTCAATCGCTGGGGCGACATCGTTCAGTGCGCTAACCCAGAGGCTACCGGCAAGCGTAAGTCTATTCAGAGTCGATCCGGCTAACCCCTGCGCCCGCAGCCACGCTGAGTCATAACGCTGAAGGGCGACACGGCGGATCAGGTTTGTTGCGTCAGTGACAAGGCTCCCCGCCCGCAGTGCAGCATAGACCGGATGATCACCCGCCCAAACATGGAGCCGCTGCTGGATAAGGGGATGCAGGAATGTTTCGGAGTGATCGGTGTGCGTAAGCATCCAGCCTAGCAGTTGATCGAGGTGCGCCGGGCTTCCCTGTGGAATTGACCAGAGTGGGTGAAGACGTTGACCGAGTACCCAACCCACAGGATCAATCTCTCGTCCTGGCGGCGGCGCGTTGATGCTGGCGATGTCCAGCTTTATCAGCAGATCAGGGGTGAATGGCAGACTGGGATCGCTGCCGAACAGTCGGCGGTAGTCCACCTCGGGTGCAATATATTCCCACTGAACGCCGTCGTAGTCGGCCAGATCGGCAAGCCAGTGGAGCAGTAGCCGGTCAGTCACATGCACGCTGAGACTGTCGCCCTGATTAAGCGCCCGGCGGATGGCGCTGCGGGTACGCACATAATCGCCAGGGCCGCTGGCCTGTAGCGCGTCCGCAGACTCGGACTGATAGGTGTGCGGGTCGGCGATGATCGTAATCATTGCTGAAACTCGTCGCGGAAGGTCTTCACCACCCAGCGCCGCTCGTCATCGCCCAATGCGCCCAGCCGCTCACGGAACTCGCGCCAGAGGGCGTCGGCCCGCTCGCCACCCGGCCCTACCGTGCCGTGTTCGACAATCTCACCTGCGGCGGCATGAAGCGCCGTAAGGTAGTTCTCGCGGGTTGACCAACGGCTCCAATTGTTGTAGGCCGCCCGTACCTCAATGATGCGGGCGGGCAGACGTTGTAACAGCAGGCCATCGGCGTCATCTTCCCCGCCACCTAACGAGTCGTAGAGCAACCGGGCATCGGGCGAGAGCGGATCGTCAGGGAGAATGACATAGGCCGCACGCCAGTTGCGCATCTGTGTGAGCAGATCGGCGGAGGTCGCCGATGCTGTGTCAGAACCAAAAATCCGACTCATCTCGCCGATCAGCCGCTTGCGCAGATCACACGGCAGCGCTTCGATTAGCCGACACGCACCGGCCAGGTGTTCACGCGCCCGTTCTACATCGTGTTCAGTCCATAACGTGGCATCTGAATCAAGCCCTAAGGCGACTGGCACATCCTGACTGATCACCATCCGTGTGGTCGTGACTGCATCACGCCGCAAGAGATGGATCAGTGCGGCAAGGGTTTGCGGATCTGTATCAGGGTAAATGCCAGCTAACTCAGCATCGCTCAGGTCGGCGACAAAGGCGGGCAGACGTTGCTCCCGTAGCCACGTACTCAGTTCTGCGGCGACGACGTTGGTCAGGCGTTGGCGCTCATGGGGCAGGTTTGTCGGTACGTCTCTGCGTAGCGCATGCAGCACGCCCACCAGCCACCTGTAGACTTCCGGTAGCACTGGCTCGTAGCTGCTGATCTCGACAATCAGCCGCCGTAGTGACTCCTCATAGGGTTGCAGCAGATCAAGCCGCTCCCACTGCCGGACTGCCTTACCTACGGCGGAGATCGCACGGGGCAGGGTCGTCAGCACGAGGGTTTCCGAGTCGTTCGCCCCAGCCCCGACATGAAACAGGACGCCTTTCGCCTCTGCCGAAAGGTCGTTTGGCTCAGGAATAACGTAGCGGTCACGCCACTGTGCGATCACTACGTCATCTGGTATCGCCACCGCACCAGCAAGACTGGCACTGAAAAGCTGAATAATCCGGCGTAGCACGTATCGGCGCAGATGCGACTCGAGGCTGGTTGCTATCGGCAACACAGTCTCGAGTCGTTTGAGTGCCGCATTCACCTCGCCTCTTGTCCAGCCCTGAATGGCGAATGCCTTTGGCAACACTTCTGCCAGATCCTCACGCCAGCGATTCTGATCATAGTCGGCGCGGCTGAGGATATGCGCGAGATCGTGGCAATTCTCAGCACTCAACTCCGGGTAGATCACGTGAAGTTGGGCCGTAGTGAGGGTCTGAGCGCATGTCGGCCAGGTTATTCCTGTACTCCACGCCGCCAACTCAGTCGCGGCTTGCTCCGCACTGACGCCGCTCACTACCCGACCCGATGCTACCCGCGCCAAACCCTCGCGCCAGATGGCATCACCATCCGCAACCTCGCCCCATGCCTGGTTGATCGCGTCACGTGCTTTGGTTAGTTCGCTGAACACCTTCTCCAGTTTGTCTAGGTCTTGCCAGCGCTGGTAATCAACATTGACCGTGACCACCCGACAGGCAAAATCATTGAGCAATGTCTGTTCGATGCTGCCGGTGACAAGGTTGGTGAAGCGAAAGAGTTCTTGGGGGATGCCCTGGAGGCGTCCAGACGGGATCGCACCACGGGTGAGCCGCCAGCGATAAATGGCTCCCCAACGGGCGTCAGGCCCAACGGTTTCGGCACCGAAGAGCGCCGCCGCACGTAGGACAACCCGCTCTTTCAACACAACCGGCAGGCGCGTGAGTACGTCACAAACCGCGATCCAACTGCCCAGCAACGCATCTACCGTTGTCTGGTTCCACGCCGTATGCTGCGCGGGTGCGCCCAAAGATTGTGGTAGCTCGGTCTGGAGCAGGCTGGCGATGTCACCATCATTGCGCTGACACTCCAGCAGCAGACGTGCCGCCCGGATCGCTACGGCGTCACTATCTGGTAACGCTTCGGTGATCTGTTCCTCGCTCAGACTCAGGGCGAACGTAGGCAGTTGTTGACGGGTGAGCCATGCCTTGACCCGAGTTGCCACAGCGGCGCGCAGGGTTGTGCCCGGAGGCAGATTAAAGTCAGTCTGACCAAGCCCACGTTCGACAATGCCGCGTAGCCAGCGCTTCTCGTCGTCGCTCAAGAGATGGTAGCGGATCGTATAGTCAGTGGGCTTCTCTAGCATCGCCTTGAGCAGCGCCGGATCAATATCAGCGGCGCGAGTGCCTGCGCCCACCTTGGTGATCGCAACTGAATCGGCATTGCGAGCAACAAAGGCGGCCAAGAACACAATCAGGATGGAGTCATACAGCCCAAAGGGCGGCTGACGTAGATCACGCACGAGATTCGTCCACGGCTTTCCTGCCGCGAGGTGGTCGCTCATGCGCCGCCAAATCTTGCCACTTGCCAGATTTCCGCTGCTCTTTGGGTCGGCAAGGCTAAAGGGTTCAAACGAGCCATCGAGCTTATCAAGCTGGAGCAGGCCAAGGCTAACCGCCCCAATTCGTAGGACACTGTCAGTTGCGGACTTCGCGCCTTTATCAAGCTTGATCCCGCCCCTAATGATCTGCTCAACGGCCTTCGTGATCGTGCTGCCCAGGTCATCGGGCTTGAAGTGCTGGGACAGACTGGTATTCGGCGTATCGGGGAAAACCTTCTCCATCACTAGGCTGGACAGGGCAACCAGATTACTACTTGCCAGACCAGACTCGCCGCGCCCGGCGGCGAACCATTCCCATTGGCGCGCTTCGACTAGGAGTTTCAGTTCGTGTGTAAGCCGATCTTTGTATTCGTGCCCAAGTTTGCCCGTATCTTCCAGATAGCGCTTGCTCGCCTCGTCTACCTCGTTGCGCACGGCTTCAAGCGCCTGATAGTCGCGCAGGGCACTCAGGATACGAGAAGGCGCTATGGGGACGGCAACAACCAGCCGCGATTGCTGGGCCGTCAACTCACGGGCTAAACTTTGCGCCTCGGATCGCTCCGTGTCGCTGGTCGTAACCACATACCAGAGCAGTGCATCGCGGTTGCGTGCGTCCGCCAGATCACTTTTCAATCGTTCGCCTGAGCGCAGTGTGTTGAGGCCCACATAATAGGCGCTGAGCTTACGATGCGAGCCACGTTTGATGTTGTAATCAGTAGCCTGAATTGCAGGGGGCGGCTGATACGCCTGGAGTTTGCCAACATCGGTGATCGAAAGGTTCTGTGCCCGGTTGGCGATCCGCTGACGTAGACTTTTAAGGCTGATCCAGCCCCGCCCTGGCAGTTGATAGATGCCACTAGTGCTATGAACATCGCTCGGCGACATGATCGCATCCACGTCCTCCAATACCTTCAGTGCCGTGTCTAAATCGGTTTCGGCAGACGGAGGGAGATTGAGGGCGCGACGCAGGAATAGCTTGGTTGGGCGCATGACCAGATCACTGCCAACCGTCTCGCAGAGCGCCACAATTTTGAGGATGCGGGTGGACATGCGAATGTCAATGGTTGCCGTGCGTAACTGCTGTTCCGCATACTCAAAGGCTTCGAGAATAGCCGAATTTTTGGTCGTGATGCTCTCGCGGAAGTAGTCAAAGAGCAGATCAATGGTCAGCAGCCGATGCCAACCAGGGTAGCTATCGTGCAGTGGCTCACGCTCGATGAACCCGCGCAAACCCTTCTCATCGTTGAGAAAGAGGAACATGGTGCGCTGACTCTGGGCCACCTTCTGGTTGATCAAGGGCAAAGCGTAGGTACTCAGCGGGTGGAGCGGGAATGCTCCATGAACAATGATCTTGCGTACCCATTCCCGGCTTCGCCCTTGGAGTTTCCAAACCTCGCTGGCGATGTCCAAGAGATCGTCACGCTGTATGTTGGGTAGAAGAACCACACCATCGGCGTTGGGTAGCTGTTTGATCGCACCACGAATCAACTCCTCACTGCCCTCAACAAGGAGTGAGTGCTGCTTGAACCGCCCCCCACTACGTTCAAGTGCTTTGGCAACCGAACCGCTGCCGATAGTCACCGCAGCACTGGCAAATGATTCCAGACTGGCGACGATAAAATGTACTGGGGCACGACCTGATGAGCTACTGCGCTCAGCCAGATTCTCAACCGCCTTCGTCTCGGCATCAAACTCACGGAGTTGCTGATCAATGGCACCTTGGAAGCGCTCTAAAAAGGCGGTAAATTCGTCGCAGACAAGCAGAATACCGCTGTAGTTACCCGTAGCAACGAGCGCCTTAGCAACGTCTGCATACGCTTCGTGTGGCTGGCTATAGCCATAGACATGGAAATCGGAGTCAGTGACCGCCTTAAACGTGCGCAAAAATTGCGGAAGCGCATCATCGGCCTGTGGCCCGCTTAATGCTGACAGAAGATTCGTAACATCACGGCCCTCGTGATCTTCAAGCGTCTTGCAAAAGTCAGCATACCGGGCGTGGCCGTTGCGTTGCCACGTTTCAATCTGCTCACGGGCAGCGGCATAGCGCGTCTTGTTCATCAGATGCGCTAGACCCTCGCGCTCAAGGGCATACTGAAGTCCGTGAAGGACAAAGCCAGGAAACGGTGACACCGTATCGGCTTGCAATAAAACAACCAGAAATCGTGGCTGGCCCTCACGCCTACCTTTTATAATCCCCGCTCGGGCAGGATCAATGTCGCGGATGCGATCATAGAAACGCACCATCAGCGGGTCGTCAACCTGACGCGCAAAATAGTTACAGATCATGAGTAACAGATCAGACTTCCCCGTGCCAAACGTCCCCACCATCAGCCGTGCCCGCTCGGTACTGTTCGGGTCTAGGCTTTTTGCGATCTCGCTCAGAATCTCAATGGATTGTGTCGTAGGGATGAAGCTATTGACGAGGCGCTCGTTGATCGCGGGGTTATCAAAATCGAAGGGCAATTGAACTGACGCCTTGAAATCGGCATCCACAGCGACGAGATCACGGAGATAGGGCGGGTTGATACTCATCATATGTCTCCGGCTAGGTCGAAGCAGTAACGTGTATCACGATCTGGAAGATAATCTGCAAGTTGCCGCTGATCAAAAAAATGCGAAACAATGATCAGCCCGCAGGGAAGGTATTGCAGGCGTGCGACAAGTCCGGCCCAGGTACGCCGCTGATTACGATTCCACGTTGCTAAGACGGCATCAATCTCATCAAGCACAAGGACTGGTGCCGCACATGCTGCACACCAGTCCCGAATAGCGGTGACAAGTTGGGGGGGTTGGTAACTGTCAATGGAGTTGGCGAGGGTATCAAAATAGCCAGGATCGAGGGTATAGTCGAGGTAGTTCCATCCATGATGTTCTTGCAGTTGGCGAGCAAGGAGCGTTTTGCGGCTGCGCTGTGGTAATCCAACCAACCACGCTACTCGGTAGCGCGGCTCTTTGATACAGCAGGTAATAAAGCGCTCGCTGGCTCTGGAAAACAGATCACTCATAGTGATGCGTAGAAGGTTGCAATCAATTGGTGAGGGTCATCACGGAAGCGGCGGGTAACTGGCTCATGTTGTGAGTCAACAATGTTGACGAGGCCCATGCTTTGCAATGTTTGCAGGGATTGAACGACCTGATCCCGGCGGGCAGCAAACACCTTACCCGGCAGTTCCGGCTCCTGACAAACCTGGGTTACGCGCAGCGTATCGGTGTGGTCAAAGCGACGCTGCCAAGCATCAAAGAGGACGTAGGCAAAGATGTATGGCTCAGGCAAGCGCACCAAGCCTACCTCACATATAGCCTTGTCTACTTCACGTACAAGCTCTAGCTTACCTAGTCCTATCGGCACTGTATAACCGTTTAGTAGTTTACGACAATCTTCAGCAATACTAGCTTGATTCTTCGGTGTCGCCTCGCGTGTACGTTCGATGTAGACTTGAAGTGCAGCGCGGTCAAAGCGCACACCTGGGGTCAGAAACTCGTTAAAGGCTCGGTACCATACTTCTGCTCGCTCGGCATGCTCGCTTACCAAGTGATAGTGAAGGAGCCAGAGCGTACCTGAATGGTTCAACTCTGGGTCGTATGCTGCGACCAACTTACCAAAAGGTGAAAGCTCATATGTACCCTTTTGTGATATTCCTAGCCCGGACTTAACAAACCAACCCAAGGTTCCTTCAGCCGCAGGTCCTCCTACCCCCATGCCAACAGAAGCGGCCTTCTTGGTGATGGTCTGGCTATCGAGGATACATCGAACTAAAGTGGCTAGGCGATCACGGTTAAGCGAGAAGTTCTGGTGGAAGGCGAGATCGCGCATAAGTTTTCCTATAGGACAAGGTTTCAGGTGCCAGGTTTCAGGTTTACAGTTCGTAGTAGGGGCTTCAGCCCCCGATCCGCCCCTGACGCGGCTGAAGCCGCTACTACGAACGCTGCAAACTGTAAAGCTGTCACGAACCATGTCTAGGCCATGAAGGACACAAAGAACCGTAGCTTACCCAAACAGCCTTTACTCAATCTCCACATCATCCCGTGCCAACTGGTCTACCGTCACGCCGAACAGTTCTGCGACCTGGAGCGCGAGTTCGAGGGAGGGCTGACGCCTCCCACTTTCTAGGTCGCCGATATAGCCGTGTGTGCCGAGGTTAAGCCGGTCGGCAAGATCACGCATCGTCATACCGTGGCGCTGTCGCAGCGCCCGGAGTTTTTCACCGAAACGCCGCATGCCTCTTGACGCACCGTGATAGATATGTTATCTTGTACGCAGATGCGTACAAACCTGAAAGGATACGAACAATGGGGGCTGTAGCACCAGAGGAACTCGCCCGTCTATGGACACAGGATGAAGTAACAATCGAACGGGCCATTGGGCAGATTGTACAGCAGCTTGTCACAATACAGGTGAGCCTTGATCGTCAAGCGCAGGCGTTAGGTCAACTGCGTAGGGAGATGTCCACACTTATCGCACCATCAGGTGATTCTGCTGACAAGGGCAAGCGAGTTCGCCAAGAGAAGTGACTCGACAACCGCAGATCGCCCGATAGCAAGCAAGGCAGATCTCCGCTGCCTTGTTTGTTATGCTGTTGATTATAGCATGCCAGTTGTAGAAACACGACTGGTATTTTTGTTTCAGGCATCGCACTCACAGGTGACAGATATGACACCCCACGTCATCCTCTTCCGCATCCAACGCTGCGCCGATAATGTCAATCAATGGCCGGTCGGGACGGCGCTTACGTTCTATCTCGAATCGAACCATATGCTCGCGCTTAATCTGTGCCATTCGCTCTGGTTGCTCTAGCTCACGAAGGCTTTCATTCTGTCGCCAGTAAAATCGCTCACCATTCTGCTCTTTTTCATACCTTTTAGCCTCTTCAAAGTGTTCAGGATGGCGTTCTTTCAGCCCGACCCACTCATTTGCCCTTTGGAAGTAGCAAAATATGCATCCGCTGCGTTGTCGCCACTCATAATATGCGGGTAAACCAATGCCACTCTCTTTAAGAATACGTTCTACATCTGCTAAAACTAGTCCGTGTTCTTTGTAAGGGTATATAGGGGTGATGTTTGGCTTAGTGGAGATATAACCACTCCTGTCTTCATCAGCGCGAATACCGATATAGCTCCAAATCTTATCGTCTCCAACGAATGCCTCAAAGGGTTCAATCTTCAACTTACGAGTACACCAGCGCACCTGGGCCGAGGGCAGCATCCCCCCATACATCTCAAGCCAGTGATCAAAGCCACGCTGCGGGTTCAGGCGGTTGATCGTCCGGCCCAAGAACGCCTCCAGCCTATCGAGGTACTCGTAGGTCTCAGGCAGCTCCTTATGCGTATCGCAGAAGACATACTCCACCTGCGGGACGTAATCGCGCAGGTAGATCGCCAGGGCCGTGCTATCCTTGCCTCCACTGAGGCTGACAATATGGCGACCAGGGCGGGAGGCCCAGTCGGCGGGG
>CAIRFY010000030.1 GCA_903877945.1 uncultured Oscillochloris sp.
GCGATGAGGCGATGAGGCGATGAGGCGATACGGAACGCCTCACCGCGTCATCGTTTCATCGCTGAACTGTCAAGCTGGATTGAACCATCCCTAAAGCTCCCTTAAGGCATGCTTCAAAATGGGTATTTTCAGCGTAACAGTCCTCGCGTCCTCGCGTCCTCGCGTCCTCACATCTCCCGCCCCTATGATACCCGATCTTATGATGCGGCTATTCAGCCGGAGGGAGAGATGCGGGGAGGTTGATGACACTAACGATGTCGCTGCTCTCGCTCAGCAGGCTGATGCAGCGGTTAAGGATGGTGACGCCGTTCTCGTCAATCGGCACACCACCCTCCCAGGATCGCAGCAGTTCGGCTGCCTCGCTGTAGGTCTGGATGGCCGCACGACGATACGGGCTCTCGGGTAGGCGGGCCTCGGCGGTGGCGATCAGCAGATTCAGTCGCTTGCGCGTAAGATCGGAGTTTGTGCTGAACGGCTGGATGCGGGCGTGACACTCTTCGAGCAGCCGTTTCTCTTCTTGAAAGTACTGAATCATATTCGTGAAGCAGATCCGTAGCTCGCCTGCCAAGGTATGATCGGAAAAGCGATCCAGCAACCCGATAGCTCGTCGAGCCTGATCAGTGTGGTTGGCGGCCTCGGCGATCTCGTCGGTAAAGCCGGCGGTGCGGGTTGGGCCATGCTCGCGGAAGGGCCAGAGGTCGGCGATGTGGAAGATAATCTGGGTTATCTCAATCACCTGCGGGCCACTCCCAAAGGCGAGCAGCGCCTCGGCCAGTCGCACCTCTTTCATTACCTGATCGCAAAGGGCGCGTGCCTCGGGTAGGGCGTCCACAATCCGGCGCAGGGCAGTCGCGTAGTTGTCGAGATCGCTGTAGAGTGACTCGTTCGCTCGCTTGAAGAGTTGCTGCATATCACTACTCCGTGAGGGTGAAGGAGGCAGCTGTGCCACACGTCCTTATTCAGACAGCGGCACTTATCGCTTGAGATTGACGGCCCAAACGCCGGTCTCCACGCCACTGCCCTGGCCGATCATCGCGCCAGCTGAGACGTAGTCAGTGCGAAATGTCATTGTCAGCGCCGATTGGGACACATCATAGCTCATGTCCACGGCCACAAAGTAGTTCAACTGGTAGGCGATCCCGCCTGATCCGTCGGGTACCATAACATAGACCGGCACCACTGCGGTGGGTCGCTGATCCACCCGATGGATGATCGAACTGTTTATATTGCCCCAATTGGACGAAACAACTGGCAGATAGCGGCCAATTTGAAGCTGGTTCGGCGTACCATTGCACCACCAGTAGCTCAGGTTCTCCGTCACGTTCGGATTCTGGCAGCCGTTGCCGTTCGCGAGCGGGCCGATCACATTACTTAACGAGACGTTAGCAAAGTTCGCATCGGTGATCACATCCGCTATCTGCGAGGGTATCTGATCGCCCGGTGCCAGACTGGTGTAGTCGGACATAATCCTCCCGCGTAGATCCACGCGCACGTGGCCCATGTTCATCAAGGTGTTCATGGCCGAGTCGCTGATCCCCAGAGGAATGAGATCTTCGCCGATTGCCGTGCCGAGCGGCCCGTAGGTCGAGGTACTGGTGGCCCCCACCGTCAGAGTATTCTGGCCGAGTACGCTCATAAAAAGGGTGTCAAAGGTGAAGCTCAGATCGATCCGCACGCCACCGGCATCACTCGGCGGTGCAAGGGTGTCATCGACCGGTGCGAGGATCGTGTCGGGATCGTCGCGGGTCACATAGCTGGCCTGCCATGTCGAGTGAGTAGGATCGATGCTGTGATCCGTCACCAAAAACTCGCGGATCGTGTCATCGATCACCTGACCAGTGCGGCCATCGGTTTTGATCGCGATCAGCACGCGAGCGGCAGCAAGCGATGCGGCGTCGGCGGCATTGCGCACCCGCCGCCGCTGGCCGAAGGCGTTGGCACCGTCGAGAGCTAGGCCGAGACAGGCTACCAGGAGTACAAAGGCCATGGCAACCAACACTAGCGCCTGGCCCTTGGCGCGTTGGCAATGCAGAGAATTCATCGAATTAGCCTCAGGAAACCCGTCCGTTTACGGGCGGGAGGAATGAGGCTTGTACGGCCTCACCCTGGCGGTAGACGCTCCCCTACGCCGCGTGAAGCGGCGCAGGGCTGTGACACAATTGTACGTGTAGGGGATCGTCCCTATCGTGCAGAAGGCACGAAGCCGGTTCTCCGGTGGATACTGTTTTACGCACGTGA
>CAIRFY010000031.1 GCA_903877945.1 uncultured Oscillochloris sp.
AAGGTACTCTGTTTGGCGTGGCACCCTGACGGCGAGCTGATCGCCAGCGGATCAGCCGACCGCAGCGTGAGACTCTGGCACGCCGCTGACCACGCCCTGGTGACGACCATCAGCGGACACCGCGACGCAGTAACCTGCCTGGCCTGGAGTCCTGACGGCGAGACCCTGGCGACCGGGAGCGGCGACACAGTCCACCTTTGGTCGGCGGACGGCACGCCCCTGGGTGAAATCCGCGCCGGTGACCGCGTGAAGGTCTACGGGCTGGCGTGGCGACCTGATGGGCAAATCCTTGCGGTGGGCTACGGCGATCATACCGTGCGGCTCTGGCATGTCGCCGAGCAGTACACATCCTTCACGCTGCCGGGACACACGGGCTATGTCTACAGCGTGGCCTGGAGTCCTGACGGACAATCCCTGGCCAGTGCCAGCGCCGACGGGACGCTGCGCCTGTGGCGGCTGGCCAACGGGCGGCTGGTTGATGAACTGCGGCGTTACAAAAACTGGGCCTCGAAGCTGGCGTGGACTGCCGATGGCGAGGCGCAGGGCGAAACGACCTGGCTCTGGCGGGTGAGTGACAGCAGCCTGTGTCTGATCATGAGCGGGCACCAGAACTATGTCTACAGCGTAGCCTGGAGTCCTGACGGTCAGGCGCTGGCCAGCGGTGGTGCCGACTCGACCGTGCGCCTATGGCGCGGCGACGGCACACCGATCTGCACCCTCACCGGGCACACCGATTGGGTCTACAGCGTGGCCTGGAGCCCGGACGGGCGCACCCTTGCCAGCGCCAGCCTCGATGAGATCGTGCAGCTATGGACGCTGGAGTGACGGGGAAGAGAGGGCACTAGGTATTTTCATGTGCCGCCGAAGAGTCGCAGCGCGTTGTCGCGCAGGATCATGCGCTGCACTGCCGGGTCAAGCGGCAGATCCATAAACGCCTCGATATTCTCGCGCAGGCCGGGTACGCCGGGGCCGGGCCAGTCGGAGCCAAAGATCGTCTGCTCAGCCACACGCGGCAGCCAGGGGAAGTAGTCGAGCAGCCGGTTTGGTGGAGTGCTGGAGATGTCGAACCAGATGTTTTTGTGACGACGCAGCAGAAAAAGCGTCGTGTCCATCCAGATCGGTCGCCCGCCGTGGGCGAGGATAATCTGTAGGTCGGGGAAATCGACAGCCACATCGTCGAGCGGCATCGGGTCGGCGTACTTGTTGCGCGCCTGGGGAAAAACGCTGGTGCCGGTATGAACCATCACCGGGACGCCGTATGCCTGGGCCTTCTCATAGACCGTGGCCAGCGCCGGTACCCCGCCGCCATCGCGGTAGGCGTTCGCGTAAACATACTGGTGCGGCGGGTGGAGCTTAATTCCCTTGATTCCCAGATCGCCGAGGATGTAGTCCATACGTTCGGCAATCTTCTCGCCATTATGGATGTCGATCCCGCCAAAGGGGATGATGCGGCCCGGTGCCTTTGCGGCATAGGCGGCGCAGAACTCGTTGATACCCTGTTCGGGGAAGCCAATTGACTCCGGGGCGACGTAGTTGATGATTGCGACCTGGGCGATGTTGTTCGCGTCCATATAGGCGATCAGTCGCTCCACCCCCCCCTCGATGTCCGCATACCAGTTCGGGTCGGCCATGCTGCTTGTGCTGCGCACCAGCACAGTTTCCTGCGCACGAGGGTTTAACATCGACCAAGGCTGGATATGAATGTGCGCGTCGATAACCGGGTAGTCGGGAAGCATAATTCTCTCTCTGCATCGTACTCATCGCTGTAACCGTAGGCTCCGTAGATGACGTGGACAGAAACACTCCTCACTTATTAACCAGCTTCATCCACTTTTCAATTGGCATCCCCTGCGTCCCGATCATAATCGTATTTGGCGGCACATCGCGGTTCACAACAACTCCCGCAGAGATCACCGAACCCTTGCCGATTGTCACACCCGGCATAACAATGCAGCGGGCACCAATCCAGACCCCATCCTCAATCGTCACCGACGATGCGATATATTTGCCCGTACGGTTACTCTCCGGCCCCATCTCGTGCGTGCCGGTCATAATCATAACATCAGGGCCGATACCGACCCCGTTACCAATCAGGATGTGTGCGCTCAGATCAAGATGGCAGTTAATATTAATCCAGCAAGAGTTCCCGACCTTGAGTAGCTTGTAGACGTCACCGCGCCCGAAGATCTTCGGCGTGCCACAAAAACCCGACTTGCTCCCAATCTCGAACCCGATGGCCCGAAAGACAGCCGCACGCACCCGGCCAAATGTAAACCTCGGCAAAGGGACAAGCAGGATGCGGGCCAAGAAGATCTTCAGGTGTACTTGCGAGATCTGATCC
>CAIRFY010000032.1 GCA_903877945.1 uncultured Oscillochloris sp.
GCGGGGGGAGGTTGGCACCGGAGGTTCCCCCCCGCGTGCGGGGGGAGGTTGGCACCGGAGGTTCCCCCCCGCGTGCGGGGGGAGGTTGGCACCGGAGGTTCCCCCCCGCGTGCGGGGGGGCTAGGGGGGGTGATCCAAACTACAACTGTCGTACTATCGGCTATCGGCTATTTTCACATCAGTCGTTATGGTCAATCAGCCCCATGCGAATGGCGAAGCGCACCAGGCCAGCCACCTCGCGAATGTCAAGCCGCTCCATCAACTGGGCGCGGTGGCCCTCGACAGTCTTCGCGCTGATCTGGAGCGTGCGGGCGATCTCCTGGGTGGTCTGCCCTTCGGCGATCTGCCGCAAGATGGTGCGCTGGCGCGGGGTGAGTTGCTCCAGCCCAGGGCGCTGCACGTCCGGCCCCTGGACGAACTGCTGCACCACGCCAACTTGCGCGAGGCTCCGCCGATCGGCAACGCGCTGCACGTCCGGCCCCTGGACGAACTGCTGCACCATCTGGCTGGTCACCGCCGAACTCAGGTAGATTTCCCCACCCGCCACGGCGCGGACGGCAAGGGCCAACTCGACCGGAGCAGCGTCTTTGAGCAAGTAACCCTTCGCCCCCGCCCGGAGCGCCTGCTGGACATAGCTGCCGGTCGCGTACATCGAGAGGATGATCACGCGCACCTCGGGCAGTTCCACCTGCACGCGTGCGGCCACCTCCAGCCCAGTGAGGAGCGGCATCGCGATGTCAAGCACAGCAATATCGGGGCGGTGGAGCGTGAGCAGGTGCAGGGCTTCCACTCCATCGCTGGCCTCCGCAACGACAGTAACCTCGTCCATCTGCTCCAGCAGCAAACGCAGGCCGGCCCGCATCAGCACATGATCTTCGGCGAGAAGCATCCGCAGTGGTGACATCAATTCTCCTTTATATCGAGGGGGAGCCAGGCCCAGACCTCGGCACCGTCGCCGGGAGTTGAACTGATGTCCACCCACCCGCCCGCCAGTTCGGCGCGCTCTGTCATGCTGATCAGCCCGAGGCTCGCACCGGCCACAGCCCGGGCGAGCCCGTCTCGCACAGTGAAGCCGACCCCGTCGTCGCAGACGCTCAAGACAAGCATCTCCTCGTGACGGCTGAGCGTGACGTTTACCCGCTGTGCATGGGCGTGGCGAACGACATTGGTCAAGGATTCCTGGGCGATCCGAAAGCAGGTCGTGGCGATGAGCGGTGACATCGGCGCGTCCTTGATTTGCTCTGTGAAGGTTACCACAAGATCGGTGCGCTGCTGGAGCCGTTCGCAGTACCACGCGAGAGCGGCGGCGAGGCCAAGGTCGTCGAGTACCGAGGGCCGCAGATCCAGCGCGAGCGCCCGCACCTGCATAATCAGAAGATCAACGATGGTCAGACTCTCCGCGAGTCGGGACGTATCGGCCTCAGACTGGATACCGAGCATATATAGGTTGATCTTCAGCGCCCCCAGTGCCTGTCCAACCTCATCGTGCAACTCGCGGGCAATGTGCCGACGCTCCTGCTCCTGGGCCACCAGCAGCCGATGGGAAAGCTGCTGAAGTTGTTTGCGGGCCATGACCGTCTCATCGTAGAGCCGGGCCCGATCAAGTGCTTGGGTACACTGCTGGACAAAGGCGATCAAGAACGCCCGCTCCTCGGGGCCAAAGGCGTTCGGTATCCCGTAGCAGAAGCTTATCGCGCCCACGATGACATCAGTGGTGATCAGGGGGAAGGCGGCGTAGGCGTGAAATCCATAGTGGGCCATGATTGCGCCAAAACCAGGAAAGTGCGCCTCTGCGTTGTCACGTGAATACAGCCAGACCGGCACCCGCACCTGGCCACGGAGGAAGACGTTCAGCGGCGGCGGGGCGTTGAGCATCAAGGGTGGCATGGTCGCCAGATTCACTGCGCTGCGTCCATTAATGCCAACGTAGACAGGCTGCTGATCGCTGGGATCCACGAGTATCACGACAATGCTCGCCGCGTTGGCGACCAACGTGCCCTGGCCCACTATCACCGCGATCACGTCATCCCGCGTGAGTGCCCCCGCGAAATCGGCGGTGAGTGCCTGGAGGTGCGTCGTCCGCACGGACGCGGCCTCGACCGACTGCCGGACGGCCTGCTCGACGACGAGGGCGGCGCGTACCTGCGCCTCGGCCTCTACGTTCTCGGTGATGTCATCGAAGGTGGCATAGACATGGGCGGCGGCGGTATTCCCAGGGCGAATCCGGGGTACCGCATTGATCGTGATCCAGCGGTAGGCGTCGTGTTCCCAATCGTACACACCCATGACCACATTCCGTACCACCTGCCCCGTGCGTAGTGCGACCATCGCCGGGTGGGTCTCGCCGGGAAAGGCAGAGCCATCCCGGTGGATAGCCCGCCAGC
>CAIRFY010000033.1 GCA_903877945.1 uncultured Oscillochloris sp.
CGACTCCCCCTCTCCCGCTCAGGGAGAGGGGGCTGGGGGGTGAGGGCTGTCCGGCGATCACACGACTTTGCACATGCCCTGGCCGGACTCGGTCTGGTCTTAGTATAGCACCTAAGTTCGTGTAGCACAAGCGTTTCTTGTGATCTGCTTGGTCGGAACGAGTCGCCGCCGCTGTCGCGCACCCCGCACTGATATACCGTGTAAGGGGGCATATGGGTGCGTGAGCGACGACGAGCGAATCAAAAAGGGGCGCGGCATACGCCGCACCCCTTTCTGAATTCGCTCGTCGCTACCCCTTGGCGGCAGCGTAGAGCGCGGTCACCTTGGCCCAGTTGACCACATTCCAGAAGGCGTCGATGTAGACTGCGCGCTTGAACTGGTACTTCAGGTAGTAGGCGTGCTCCCAGACATCCAGGCCGAGAATGGGCGTCTTGCCCTCCATCACGGGGCTGTCCTGGTTGGGGCTGCTGGAGATGCTCAGGCTGCCATCGGCGGCGGCGACCAGCCAGGCCCAGCCGGAGCCGAAGCGACCAACGCCAGCGGCCTTAAACTTGTCCTTGAACTCGGCGAAGCTGCCAAAGGCGCTGGTGATCGCGGCGGCCAGATCGCCGGTGGGCTCGCCACCGGCGTCGGGGCCGAGGATGTTCCAGAAAAAACCGTGGTTCCAGTGGCCGCCACCGTTGTTACGCACCACTGCGCGGATGGCCTCGGGGATCGCGTCGAGATCGCCGATCAGCGCTTCAAGGCTCTTGCCCTGTAGGTCGGGGAAGTTGGCCAGGGCATTGTTCAGATTGGTGACGTAGGTGTTATGGTGGTTATCGTGGTGGAAGTGCATCGTCGCCTCATCGATATGTGGTTCGAGGGCAGCGTAGTCATACGGCAGTGGCGGAAGTTCGAACGCCATTGTGGTTTCTCCTTCAAATACGAGATACTCACGAGAGCCTAGGGATCGCAGGTTCCCGATGGATAAGGGATTTAGGCGGGAATACGGTAGCGGCAGCAGTGGTTCCCTTGCGCGATAGTGCCCTCACGCATGATCGGCACACCGATCAGATCCTCGTAGAGTTGAAGCTCTTGGGTGCAAAGCTGCGGGTGCTGGCGGGCAATACAATCGACCGGACAATTATACTGGGTGAGCAAAAATGATCCGTCGGCCTGCTGCTCGTACTCACACATATAGCCCTGCTCGATAAGGATATCGGTGAGGGCGGACACCTGATCGGCTCGCGGGCGACCGACCAGCCGTGGGCGCAGATCGTAGGCTATCACCTCGCGTCTGCGGGCGAAGATCGCCTCAACAGCCGATGGGCCACCATCCTGGGCCACATAGCTGATCAGATCGAGGGCAATTCGGTCATATCGCTTGGGGAAGCGGTCTTCCGCCTCGGACGTGAGCATATACAAGTGGCTTGGACGCCCGACGCTGCGGCGCAGCCCGGCGACCTGCACCAGCCCGTCGCGGTCGAGCATGGCCAGGTGCTGACGCACCCCCACCGCACCGATGCACAGGGCGTCGCTCAGCTCCTGGGCGGTCATCTGACCATGTCTGCGCAGTAGCTGTAGAATGCTCTGGCGGGTGGTGCCCTGCTCTTTGCGATCAATGCTCATAGCGCGGCAGACAGCCGTTTCATTAGTATTTACTATTGTAATTGCCACCCTCGGAGTATAGCACGTCGATTCTGGCGGTGTCAAGGAATGGTATGATAGGTGCAGGGCATGAGCAAAGTCAGCTTCGGCCCCCTCACCCCCTGCCCCACTCCCTCATGGGGCGAGGGGAGATTCTTCATCAGGATGCGCTCGGCTCCCCCTCTCCCGTTCAGGGAGAGGGGGCGGGGGGTGAGGGCTGCCCGGCGACCACACGACTTTGCACATGCCCTGATGATAGGTGCCGCATCGGTGTGCGCCTGCGGCGGCATGGTGATACCTATTCCTTATCATGCGCAGACCCGCTTCGGGCGGGTCGTGAGCAAACAGTAAACAGTGTGGTGGTACAGTTATGACCTTACTGAGCGTCGGCGGACTAAAAAAATATTACGGGGCCGAGCTGATCTTCAAAGACATCAGCTTTCAGGTGGCCAAAGGCGACAAGATCGGCCTGGTGGGAGTCAACGGTGCCGGTAAAAGCACCCTGCTCAAAATCGTCGCCGGGATGGAGGTTGCCGACAGCGGTATCATCGCGCCCGCACGCGGCACCCGCGTGGCCTATCTGGCCCAGGAAGTGCGCTTCGCCGCCGACCGCACGCTCTGGCAGGAGATGGAGGCCGCCTTCGGCCACCTCGCCGACCTCCAGGCGGAGATCACCGCCCTGGAGCCAACTATCGCCGAGACTGACGCCCCCGGCTGGGCCGACGCGATGGAGCGCTACGGCGACCTGATGGCCCACTTTGAGCACGGCGGCGGCTACGAGATCGAGCCTCGGATCAAGCGCACGCTCCACGGCCTCGGTTTTCACGAGTCGCAGCACACCCAACGCCTCTCGCAGTTTTCCGGCGGCCAGAAGACCCGCGCCGCTCTCGCTGCAACTCTGCTCTCTGACCCTGACCTGCTCTTGCTCGATGAGCCGACCAACCACCTTGATATGCAGGCTCTGGAGTGGCTCGAAATCTTCCTGCGCGGCTGGGATGGCACCCTGATTGTGATCTCGCACGACCGCTACTTCCTTGATCGGGTGACCAAGCGCACGATGGAGATTGCCTTCAATGTGCTGGAGGATTATCCCGCTGGCTACAATAAGTACCTGGAGCTGAAGGCCGAGCGCCTGGAGCGCCGCCTGAAGGAGTTTAACTCCCAGCAGGAGTTTATCGCCAAGACCGAGGAGTTTATCCAGCGCTACAAGGCTGGCCAGCGCGCCCGTGAGGCCAAGGGCCGGGAGAAGCGTCTGGATCGGCTCAAGCGCGATAGCCTGGTGGCCCGCCCGCAGGAGCAGGCCAAACTGCGGCTGTTCCTCGATACCAAGCTGCGCAGCGGCGAGCTGGTGCTGGCCCTCGAAGGTCTGGTGATCGGATTTCCCGGCGACCGTCGCCACGAGTCGGAGCCACG
>CAIRFY010000034.1 GCA_903877945.1 uncultured Oscillochloris sp.
CAATGCCGTCCCCGCGTCTTTTTTGGGGGATTATGACATGGTTCGCAGGTACTTTACAGTTTGTCGCCGGTCAGCCCTCACCCCCCAGCCCCCTCTCCCCGTGAGGGAGAGGGGCAGGGGGTGAGGGCCGGAGGGTGACATCAGCCCTGTACAGCAGGGCCAGGGGCACCGTGATCGGCGCGAAGGGCGCTATAATAGTGCGGCTAATCTGGCCCACCGTTATGTGAGGAACCCGCCATGTCCTACGGAGTGAAGCTCGACCCGCGCCCGCTGACCGGCGAGATCGGGGTGCGCGAGCTGGTCGACCATTATCTGTTCGCCTATAACGCGGCCCGTCTGCGCGAGGCGTGTCAGCTCTTCGCCCGCACAATTGCTCAGCCTGATGTGACCATCGGTGTGACCCTGAGCGGCGCTCTGACGCCAACTGGTCTGGGGACGGCCACGATTGTGCCGCTGATCCGCGCCGGTCTGATCGACTGGGTGGTGAGTACGGGAGCCAACCTCTACCACGACATGCACCGCTCGCTGGGCTTCGAACTCTTCGGTAGCACGCCCTTCACCAATGATATTGAGCTGCGCGAAAATAAGATCATCCGCATCTACGATATTCTCTTCCACCAGGATGTGCTGCTGGAGAGCGATGCGTTTGTGCGCGAGTGTCTGCGCGGCGAGGAGTTCCAAACGACGATGGGCACGGCGGAGCTGCACTATAAGCTCGGCAAGTATACCAAGGCCCGTGAGGAGGCTCTCGGGGTTGGGGGCTATGTGAGCGTACTCACTGCCGCCTACGAGTGCGGCGTGCCGATTTATACCTCTAGCCCCGGCGATAGCACCCTGGGCATGAATGTGGCCGCCCTGGCGATGGAGGGCAACAAATGTCGCTTCGATGTAGAGCGCGATGTCAACGAGTCCACGGCGATTGTCTATAACGCCAAGAAGAGCGGCGGCCAGAGCGCGGTGGTGATCGTCGGCGGTGGCTCGCCGAAGAACTTTATCCTCCAGACCGAGCCGCAGATCCAGGAAGTCCTGGGCCTGGATGAGGCGGGACACGACTACTTTATCCAGTTCACCGACGCCCGCCCCGATACCGGCGGTCTCTCCGGGGCCACGCCCTCCGAGGCGATGACCTGGGGTAAGATCGACCCCGAGCAACTTCCGGGCACGGTGGTCTGCTACCTGGATAGCACGGTGGCCCTGCCGATCCTGACGAGTTATGTCCTGGCTTGTGCGGAGCCTCGCCCGCTCAAGCGGCTCTACGACCGGCGCGACGCGCTGCTTGCGGAGATCAGCGCCGATTACCGGGCAAAGCTGGGCTTATGATTTTAGATTGTAGATTGTAAATTTGGCAATACCGCAGAAGTAACACTGTCCGGCTGAATGAAGCGAGATTCTTTGCGCCTCTGCGTCTTTGCGTCAAACCCATGTATGGTTTGACGCAAAGACGCAAAGACGCAAAGAGGAGGACGTGTTGCGGACGGGAAGCGTTGCTCTGCTCCGTAATGATGGAGCTTCTGCTCGACGGAATCGTTTTGAGTGACGCCGTCGCCCTCGACGAGTGGCGGACGTCCGAGCTGTCGTGCTTGCCGCCCGAGGGGGCCGTCCTGAGTCTGTGGGTGGACGATCTGGCCCTGGAGCCTTTCCTGCGGCCGGGCGACCCGGCATGGCGCTGGCGCTGGCCTGGCCAGGGTGGGGTGGGTACATTCGCGCTGCGGCTGCGCGCCACGTGGCCCGATGGTCGCGCCGAGGAACTGCGGGCCAGCCTGCGGGTGCGCCCGCGCAAGCTCGATGCAGAACGCTACCACGCGCTGCTTGATGATCTCCAGCGCCTCGGGCGCGAGTTGGTCTTCGCCCTGAGCGGCGGGGCTGAACCTGGAGCCTGGCCGATTGAGGCGGGCGGTGGCCCTCCGTCGCCTGCCGAGGATTTGGCCGGGCTGCTCGGCCCCGACCTCGACCGCTTTGTGGCCGCCGCCGAGCGAATCGCCCGTCGCCCGCCGGATCGCCTGCGGCCAGGGGTCTCCCTGGTTGACCCCGGCCAGGCCCGCGATCTCTCGGCTATCGACCGGGCACGCTTCGATCCGCCTGCGCCTGCTGGTGAGGAGAACAACCCTGAGTCCCTCGCCCACCGGCTCAGCGCCATCCCCGAGCGGCGGCCTGTCGCCAGCTACGACTCCTACGAGAACCGTTTGCTGAAGCGCACCCTGGCCTTGCTCGTCCGGCGGATCGCGCTGCTTCAGACGATGCCCAGCCTGCCCGATGCGGCCCGGCAGCGTGCCGCCGCAGCGGACGCGCACCTGCGCGGTCTGCGGGCCGCACCCCTCTTTGCCGAGGTGGCCGCCCTCAGCCAGTTCGGCGGCCCCACCACGCGGCTCCAGCGCGACCCGGACTATCGTGCGGTCTACCGCATGTGGCAACAGTTGCGCCGCCGCCCGCTCATTCAGTGGGACGTAGCGACGATGCAGATCCCCATCCAAGATCTGCACCGGCTCTACGAGCGCTGGTGCGCGGCCAGGGTGGCTCTGGCTTTGCTCCATCTGCCCGGCCTGCGCCTGGATTCTCAGCAGATCGCACACCAAGACGACCCCGCCGACGATCTGGCCTGGGGGCTGCGTCTGACCGAAGGCGGATCGCTGCTGTCCCTGGTTGGCCCGGCGGAAGAACGGCTGACTCTGCGCTACCAGGCTCGCTATGCGCCTGACGGCGCGGGGCTACGCTCGCGTGATCGTCATACCCGCGTACCTGACCTGGCCCTGGAGATTGCGCCGGTCGGTGGGCCGACCCGGGTGATCGTGCTGGACGCCAAGTACCGTCTGGATGCATCCGGTGGTGTGCCTGAGGACGCCCTGGCTGACGCCTACAGCTACCTGGGCAGCATCGGCGCAGCGGATGGGACGCGGGCGGTTACGTGCGTCGCCCTGCTCTACCCTGGTCGCGGGAGGGCCGAGATCTACCCTAGCGGCGTGGCCGCCTTACCCCTGCTTCCCGGCGACGACGGGGAGTTGTCCGGGTGGATCGCGCAGGCAATTGTGGGTAGGGAAGATATTGTGATTTAGGGCGCACCCGGCACCCCGAGCGTTGGGGTTGGCCCTAACGTGGGGATGGCGAGGTCGGCGGAGCGTGAGCGGGGGCTGGCGACAAGCAGTGTGCCGACGAGGATGGCGATGGTGAGTAACCCAGCGACGACGGGCAGTAACCACGCCGGGCGCATCCGGCGCGCCTGGTGCGCGGTTCCACGCTGGGGGCGGACGGCTGCCGATGGCTGGGGACGCACGGGCGCTGGCGCTGGGGGCGGGCTGGGCCGTACCCGCTGATTGCTTCTCATGAGGCTGAATACCTGTGGAAATTGCGCCGCAACCTCCGTCAAGCTGGCTATCCGCCGCGTTGCCGTCGGGTGGGTCGGCTGCTCATACCAGGGGATGACCACATCGCTCAGCACCTCGGTCTCGAAGAAGTCGATCAGATCGTTCGCGTAGCCCATCCGACCGGCGTAGGCATCGGCGGCGAACTCGCGATCAATCAGGTAGGATCGCCAGATCGACCCGAGCAGCGCTGGGCCGACCCCGCCGACGGCGAAGATGATGCTCATGCGCAGAAACTGGATGGTGATCCCGAAGATCGGCCTGGTGATCCCTACCAGATTGATGCGAAAGAAGGCGAAGACGACGATCAGAAATGCCACTAGCACCGTTGAGACGCCGTAGGCTACCCAGCGTAGCAGACCAATCAGCAGGTAGGCGATGAAAAAACCACCGGGGATGGTCAGGGCGCGGATGCCCAGCAGCAGCCGACCGTCCATACTGTTAAAGTGGCCAAGCTCGTGGGCCACCACCCCCGGTAGATAACGGCTGTCGAACAACTCGCGGTAGATATACATTGTCCGCCCGGAGATGGCCGCGTTCAGACCTTCGGTGTCCACGGTGAAGATATGCTGTGGGAAGGGCACCCCGCTGGTACGGATATGAACCAGGGCCGCCTCTAGCTGTCCGCCCTCAGTTTCGTTCAGTGGGCGCGCCTTCAGGCTACGACGCACCAGGATGTGCCCGCTCGGGATGCCGCTCACCACCAGCAGCGAGTAGATGATCGGCCCGAGTCCGGCGACCACCCCCGCTACGATGCCTGCCGCCCATCCGGCGTACAGGCTCACCAGTCCACTGACGATCCCGAAGCGCACGACGACGCTGATTGATTCGAGAAGTAGGGTGATGATGTAGAGGATGATCCCAGCCATTGTGGTCCCCCATGGGAATTGCAGATTTTAGATTGTAGGCAATAGACATGGTTTCATGTGCCAGGTTTCAGCTTTACAGTGTGGCGATGAGGCGAGGATGCGACGAGGCGAAGCTATCGCGTCCTCGCCTCATCGCGTCCTCGCCACACGGTAAAGCTGTTCTGAACCATGTCATATCGCAAAACTCGCCCTGTCACGCTGAGCGAAGCGAAGCGTCTCGGCGATGATGATGCACACCGGGACGCTTCGCTTCGCTCAGCGTGACAGCGTTACTTCTACTCTACTGCCTATAATCCACAATCCGCAATCCAAAATCCAAAATCTACAATCCCCAGGCCATGCCGTTAATGCCCTGGCTGGTGTTAGGCAGAGGGATGGCTTCGCCATCGGCGGGTACCCAGCGCAGATCCACCGGCTTGTCCGTTGGCACGATGCTGATCACGGCACCAGTGCCATCAGGCGACCAAAGTACTTGGCCGAGGCGCTCGTTAAACGGGGCACCGAGGGCGATGGGTGCAGCCTGTGGGTTCGTCAGGTAAGACATCGTAAATATGACCGGCCCGGAGCCGGGTGGGTCGTGGCGGACGAGGAAGAAGCGCAGCGCCCCGTCCGACATGGCGATGGGCGCCCGTGACAGCACATCGGCTGCCGCCATCGCCGTCGTGGCACCGCTGGCCGCATCTCCCCGCCAAATCGTCGGCCCTGAGTCTGGCCCGGCGAGGAAAGAGACGGCGGTGCCGTCAGGTGACCACGTGGCCTCGCCGCAGAAGGTCTTCGTGTTCAGCGGAACATTCAGCCGCACCATGTCGCCGCCTGCGGTTGGTATCACCCCCAGGCCGCAGCCGTCGTAGTAGAGCGAGTAGATCTCAACCAGCAGGCGCGATCCGTCGAGTGAGAAGGCGAAGGGCCGGTAGCCGTTGATCGTGGGCGACGGGTTGGCGACATTATCAACCGGATCGTCGGCGCGCAGGAGCGTTGGCGACCCGCCCGCTGAAGAAATGCGGTAAATCCCGCTGGGCATATCGGGCGGCTGGCGGTTATTGAGGATGCGCAGGTAAATCTGCGAACTGTCATTCGACCAAACTAAGTTGCTCAGCTCGTGGCCCTCGACCTCGTAAATGATGCGCCTGTTCTCGCCGTGCGGCCCCGTCCACACCAGCCGGTCGGCCTTGCTGTCGCCCACCACATAGGCAATATGTCCGGCGCGGGATACGGCGAAGGTGGCAATGGGCTCGACTCCCTGGATGCCAACTTTCTCGCTGGTCACAAGGTTACGGCTCTTGCCATCGCGCTCGATCCGGGCGATCTGGCCGTAGTCGAGTACATACAGGGGCGCGGGCAGGACGCCGTCTTGCGGGGGGACGGTGGTGGATACGGCGGTAGGCGCGGCGGTGGGCGCGGGCGGGCCGGTGGTCACGCCCGCCGTAGGCAGCGAGGCGGCGCTGGTGGGCGCGGCGGTGGGCACCGGCGTAGCTAGGGATACTGGGCGAGTGGGCTGATTCAGCGTCGGCGTTGGTGTTGGCCCGGCCTGCGGAGTGGTGCAGCCAGATACGATCAGCAACATCAGAAGGAACGAGATGACTCTATACATGTAGGTTCCCTTTGCTATTGTTCTTGCTGGACAATACCATATTATACCCCGCTGATCGTGCCCCTATATATCCTCAACCCTGCCACCTGGCCGGATGAAGATCAGATAGTTGGCGAGGGCTGCCAGACAGTAGCAGGCCGCCGTGGCGGCGAAGATCGGGGAAAACCCGTAGGATCGCTGGATCTCGGCGCTCATGGTCGGGCCGATGATGTAGCCAACCGAGTAGGCTCCGCCGATCAAGCCGATCACCAGCGGGCGGGCGGCCTCGGGAGTCTGCTCCATCGCGTGGGCCTGGTAAAGTGGCGAGGCCATATTCATGAGGGCACCGCGCACGACGGCCACGGCTGCGGCCATCCAGAGGACGGGGGCGAGGCCGAGCAGCAGCAGGCAGGGAATGGATAGGATTTGGGTGATTACCACGCTGCCGGGCTTGCCGAAGCGCGACGAGAGCCTGGGCGCAAGCAGTGTAGCCAGCCCGGTCACCACACCGATGACCGCCAGGATTAGTCCGAGTATGGCGTCGGGTGTGCTGTAGCGCAGGCGAAAGTAGAGCCCGAGATAGGGGATCAGCAGGGCCGCGCCGCACGAGATCAGCAGCGGCGACACGAGGAAACGCAGGGTGGCCCACGGTGTAACGACGAGCGAGTGCAGCAACTCGTCGGCGGATGAGAGCGGACTCGTCGCCTGATCCGTCGCTATCGACACGCGCAGGGGCAGCAGCGGCAGGGCGGATACCAGCACCACCCCGGCGGCAACCGCGAAGGTGACTCGGTATGCCTCGGCGCTTTGCGGGGCCAGGTCAAGGAGGTGAGCCGCCAGCCCTGGCAGCAGCCCGCCCACCAAGCTGCCCAACCCCGCCACGCCGATCTCGATCCCGGCGCTCAGACTGAACAACAGGTCACGGCTCTGGGCCGAACTGGCCTGCATCATCAGCGGCGCGGCGCTGATCTGGAAGAGCAGCGCGGCCGGGCCAGCGAGGGCGATACCTAGCATCAGTGGGAGCGGCGTCGGCCACAGGGCCAGACTGAGCAGCGAGAACGCGGTCATGACAGTGGCGATCAGCAGAGAGACGCGCATCCCCGCCCGGCTCACCAGCCACCAGATCAACGGGGTACTCAGAGCGGCGGCCAGCACCGGTAGACTATTCAACACGCCCAGTATCGACAACTCGCCCAGCAGCGGCAGCCTGATCGTCTGCCGGTCATAGCCGAGGGCCACCAGGGTCAGGTTGAAGAAAAGTTCGCTGATTGAGATCCCGAAGGTAAGGATGGCGGCGTGGAGCAGGTAGAGTCGGGCTGGTTGGCTGAGATTTGACATTATGTGGCTAAGGTCTCTGCAACCGTGGAATAGGGAGGGGCTTTAGGGGCATTACTTTACGAATAAGGGGTCTGTCGCCGCTCAGCCCTCACCCCCCAGCCCCCTCTCCCTGAGCGGGGTTAGGAACGGACAGACTCCGCAATCACGTCGCGAAAGAACCTTGCGCTCGCCTTCCACGTTCGCCGCTGGGTTGCATAGTCCACGTGGATCAGGCCGAATCGCTTTGCCTTGCCTTGTGCCCACTCAAAATTATCCATCAGTGACCAGACAAAATAGCCACGCAGGTCGATTCCTGCGTTGATCGCCCGCCGCGCCGCCGCGATGTGCGCCCGCAGATAGTCGATGCGCGCCGCGTCGTTGATGCTGCCGTCCGGTTCAACCACATCGTCGAAGGCCGCGCCATTCTCAGTGATGTAGAGCGGCAGGTCGGTGTACTCGCCGACCTTCTGGAGCGCCTCCACGATACAGTCCGGGTAGATCTCCCAGCCCATCGCCGTGGTTGGGCCGCGTGCGGGAACCAGCCGTGCGCCAGTCAGAGGGTCGCGCCAGTCGGCGGTGTGTACCAGCCGGGTGTAGGTATTCACCCCCAAAAAGTCAATCGTGCGGCTGATGATCTCCATATCGCCGGGGCGCACCGGTGGGCGCATCAGACGCCGTGCAAAGTGGCGCAGCATATCTTCGGGATAACGTCCACGGAAGAGCGGCTCCAAAAAAATGCGGTGCATGGCCCCATCAGTGCGACGGGCGGCGCGCACATCGGCGGGGCGCGCCGAGGCCGGGTGGTGTGGCCAGATGATCAGCACCATCCCGATCTGCGCCGCTTTCAGGCTCGCGGCGCGGAAGGCGTCTACCGCCAGGCCGTGCGAGAGCAACAGGTGGTGACCGACCGGCAGAATCGCCCAGGGGTTACGTCGGCCAGGAGCATTCTCGCCGTTGCCGTAGCCATAGAACGTCTGGATGAACGGCTCGTTGTGGGTAGCCCACAGAGGCACATCGTTGCCCAGGGCGTGGAACACATAACTAGCATACTCAGCGAAGCGCAAGGCCGTATCGCGATTCGCCCAGCCGCCGCGATCCTCCAGAGCCTGTGGCAAATCCCAGTGGTAGAGAGTCGCCATCGGAGTGATGCCATGCCTGTTCAGGTCGTCGATCAGCCGACGGTAGAAATCGAGCCCGACCTGGTTTGGCCGCCCGCTGCCGCTAGGGAAGATGCGCGGCCACGCGATGCTGAAGCGGTAGGCGTTCAGGCCCATGGCCGCCATGTAGCCCACGTCCTCCGCGTAGCGACGGTAGTGATCGCACGCCACATCGCCGGTCGTACCATCGGCGATCACCCCTGGTCGGCGCACAAAGCGATCCCAGATACTCTCACCCTTACCATCCTCGTCCCATGCACCCTCGATCTGGTAGGCAGCCGTAGCCGCGCCCCAGAGAAAGCCAGGCGGGAAGTCGTGTTTGTCGCTCATAGATCCCTTCAGACCGTACTGTGATTGGGTATGGGTAGCATACCATAACACGCAAAGGTGCCCCGGCGAATGTACTCGCCGGGGCACCTTTGCGTGTGTCTACTACTACAACGAGATTTTGCCACAGAAAAACGCAGAAAAAATATATTTCTGTGTGCTTCTGTGTCTTTCTGTGGCCGTACATCGAGAAAGTCTCGTTGTAGTACTACCGCAGCGAGGCGCTCAGTCCGTCGATCAACTGCTGCTTCTCGGCGTCGGTTAGTCGACCCTCGGGGTGTACGAGCAGGAAATTTTTCGTCGGCATTTTACCCGTGCGAACCGCCCTGATGACATCATTGACCTCAACGCCACGGACGCCCCACTCCGAGAAGTTCAGCCTCTGGCGACCCTCGATGACGTGGCGTGTCACCAGCCAGGAGACCGGGGCGATCTTGCTGTACCAGGGCCAGATCGTCTCGTTGCTATGGCAGTCGTAGCAAGCGCGCACCGCGAGCGCACGAGTTTCCGGGCTATTCCACGCAGGCTCGGCGACGGGGTTCGGGTTTGTCTGCCACCCAGCCACCGCGATGATCGGGAAGGAGACGACCTGAACGAGGGCGAAGAGGGCGATAACGGCGATGGCGAGGTTACGGGGGCGAAGAAGAGTCTGTACGAGCGAGGGACTGGCGGGAACGGCGGTTCCGGTGCGTGACGAGTTGGTCGGCGTACTCAAGGGTAAGGCTCCTCCTGGGATTAGTATCGTGCGAGTCGGTGATGTATCGATTGACGATAAACGGTGCGCCCCCATGATAACAGAAGAACCTTGGAATGTGATGAGAGGCAGTTGAGCATAAGTAATGCTGTCACCCTGAGCGAAGCGAAGAATCCCGACCGGGATTCTTCGCTTCAGACAAAGTTTCAGATGTTAGGTTTCAGCGTGACAGTTCGTAGTGGCGGCTTCAGCCGCTTGGCGCTGAAGCGCCTACTACGAACGGCGCACACAGGATTTCTCACAGCATTACTTCTGCGGTATTGCGATCTTTCCCCTGACCCCGCGTAATCCTTCACCAGCCTCGCGTAATCCTTCACCAGCCCCGCGTAATCCTTCACCAGCCCCGCGTAATCCTTCACCAGCCCCGCGTAATCCTTCACCAGCCCCGCGTAATCCTTCACCAGCC
>CAIRFY010000035.1 GCA_903877945.1 uncultured Oscillochloris sp.
CCTCGTCGCATCCTCGCCTCGTCGCATCCTCGCCTCGTCGCATCCTCGCCTCGTCGCATCCTCGCCTCGTCGCATCCTCGCCTCGTCGCATCCTCGCCTCATCGCCACACTGTAAAGCTGAAACCTGGCACGTGAAACCTTGGTCTAAGGCATGTTTCAATCTAGCTTGACAGTTCAGCGATGAAACGATGACGCGGTGAGGCGTTCCGTATCGCATCCTCGCCTCATCGCCTCATCGCTGAACTGTCAAGCTGAATGTACCCATTTTGAAACATGCCTAAGAATTGAATCTTGACAGGGTTGAGTCAATCTGTTATAATTAGTGTCATACTAACACTAAACACCAATGGAGGCACCCATGACCCGCAGCATCACGCTCAGCACAACCGCAGGCCCCTTCCTGAGCTATCTCGATAGCTGGTACGCACGCCTGCCCACTTCTGATCTCGCGGCGATCATCGGCGCGACACCGGAACGGGTGGCCATCTTCTCAATCGATATGATCAACGGGTTCTGTAAAGCGGGGCCGCTGGCGGGGTCGCGGGTGGCTGCCCTGATCCCTTCCGTTGTTGCAATCTTCACCCGCGCCTATGCGTTAGGCGTGCGCAACTTTGTACTCACGCAAGACACGCACGACCCACAGACGCCAGAGTTCGGATTCTATCCACCGCACTGCATCGCCGGCACGCCAGAGAGCCAAACGGTGGCCGAACTTGCGGATCTGCCCTTTGCCAACCAGATTGTCACCATTGAGAAGAACTCCCTCAGTTCACACCTCGGCACGCGCCTTGGTGCCTGGCTGGCCGAACACCCCCAGATCGACACATTCATCATTATTGGTGACTGCACCGACCTGTGCGTATTCAGCGCAGCGATGCACCTGCGCCTGGAGGCCAATGCGCTGAACCTTCAGCGTCGGGTGGTCGTCCCCGCCGCCGCAGTAGACACCTTCGACACACCCGTGGAGATCGCCCAGAGCCTCGGCATCATGGCCCACGACGGAGATCTGCACCACGCCCTGTTCCTGCACACCATGGCCCAGAACGGAGTTGAGGTCGTCGCGTCGCTCTGACGACATGGCCACAGAAAGACACAGAAATATATTTCTGGCACTACCGCAAAAGGAACGTTGTCACCTTAAACACCATGAGATTCTTTGCGTCTTTGCGCCTTTGCGTCGAAACGCATGGTTCTGATGTGACGCAAAGACGCGAAGACGCAGAGAAAACGAAGACAGCGTGACTTTTGCGGAGGATTGCTATAGCTCGCTATCCTCCATCATCGTCAGTTGCCGCGCAACCTCCTCAACCGCGATTCGCTGCTTGCGATAGAAATCCGACTCACTCACCGCCAGACGGTTCGCCACATCACGCACTGTTTTACGTTGAAGAAAACGACCTTCCAGCAAATTATAGAGCAGCCACTCCTGGGCCGACGGATCGAGCTGATCGTGAGGCCGCAGGTTCCCAATCGCCCGACGCAGCACCGCCTGGAGCGCCCTGGTCGGGCTACCGCCCTGCTCACTGAGGATGCGCTGCACGGTACGCATACCGAGCAGCGGGCTATCGGAGAGCTTCGGCCCGCCCCAAAACTGAGTCAGCGCATCCTTGACCAGTTGTGGAAAGTCGGGATTCGCCACCACACTGGCATCGTCCTCTATGGACTCCAGATCCGCCGAAGTGGCCTGTTCAATCCGCGACGAGAGCTGCTGGAGGGACTGCATCTCGGGGCCAAGTCCCCGCAGAGCATCGAAGATCATCTGCTGCATCTGCACTGTCGAGAGGGCCAACTCCATCTGATGAGCAAGGACGCCAATCAGGTGGCGCACACTCTGCGAGAGCGAACTGCCGTGGCGCAACTGTTCGGGCGGGAAAGCCACACCCAGCGCCCCCAGGAAAAGCCCATCCGGGCTGCGTAGTGGCAGCAGGCAAAAGCCACCGCAGGTTAAGAATGCGTCGGTGGGCGGCAGACTATTGGCGCTATGCGACGGTAATCGCTCCAACTGGGGCAACAACGTAGGCAGGGGATAATCACCCACAAAGCGTTTCACATCGCGCCGGACACCACTGATTGCCTTCACGGTAAATCCGCCGTCACCGGCAGCGACCACAAAGCCCGTCTCAACCCGCAGTGCGCCACAGATCGCCACAAGCGAATTCTCCAGTAGCGAGCGCAGATCGGCGCGTGTAAACGTACTGCGCGGCAGATTCCGCAAGTAATCGATCTCATCATGATCCTGAAGATAGACGAGCGCATCAATGTACGGCTTCACCTTACTCACAAAGATCGGCATCAGCACCGTCATCATCATCACCCCAAAGGTGATCAAAGTATCACGCGGCAGGCCCAACACATGCTCAAGAGCCGGCATCGCCTGAATGAACAGGATGATCATAATCCCAACAAACGGGCCATATAGCCACCAGCGGATGAAGTCCTGCTTAATCAGGCGATCCGGCAGAAGCACGCCGTGGAAGGCCACGCTATAGGACATCACCGTGATCATGATGATCACGATCATACTGGCGATATTCTGTAGGATCAAGATCGTACTATCCGGGACGGTACTCGGCGCGCCGATCACCAGAAACGGAAACACGCCAATCCCCGGCGCGGCAAACGTCGCACCAAGATAGCCCATACGGCGACGATGCGCAGGCGTCAGGGCATACCGCCAAGAGTCGACCACCGCAGCAAAGGTGATCCCAATACCAACCAGAAAGAAGAGGCAATACGACCAAAAAAACGGACCGGCACTAAACTGTGCGACTGGCCCGCTGGGGATATTCCCACTCACAATCAGATCGGTACCCAGGAGTACCAGCAGCAAATAAACGGCACTCCCACCATACGCCAGCCACACTAACCAGCGCATACGCTCGGCCTTCGCCCGATGCGAACTGAGCATAAAGAGCGCGTTTGCCAAGTGCATATACGCCGCAGGAACCAGAGTGATGCCAAACCACTGGCTTCGACCGAGGAAGACCATCGTCGCCGTACTGCTCGCTCGCGCAAGGAGCAGATCGCCTCCGTAGACAATGACCACACCCCCGAGCAGCAGGCAGATAGCGCGAGCAATATCATTGCGCCAGTTTTGCAGGGCGATGTAGGTGAGCAGCGAGAATGTGACAATCAGTACGGCTGCGGATAGCAACTGATTTACTTGCTCAAGGACGGTAGTCATATGATCGTGTGATCAGATCGTTAGACAAGGTTTCAGGTACCAGGGTTCAGCTTTACAGTGTGGCGATGAGGCGAGGATGCGATGCTATCGCATCCTCGCCTCATCGCGTCCCCGCCACACTGTAAAGCTGTTCTGAACCATGTCTTATGTGAAAAGTATTGACATTGGACACGGTGTCAGGTGTCAGGTTTACCGTTTCATCAAGGCGAACTCAGCCGCTTGGCGCTAAAGCACCCACAGCGAACGGCGCACACGGTAAAGTTGATCTGAACTTTGTCCTCATAAATTATACCACACGGTCTTTTCTTCACCCGAGGTCACAAGGCGCTATGTCGCTTCCAGACAAGTAGAAAGTGCTATAATCGTCCGAGGTGAGGGTTCAACACACCTCCGCCGCACGTAGCGCCACAGGAGCGCGGTATGCCATAACAGGATATAGACGGTATGCTATTCAGCGCCCGCAGCCTTCCTAACCTCCTCGGCCTCTTCCGGATCATCGCCACCCCGCTCCTCGTCTGGTTCATCATCTCACACAATTCAGACCTCTACCTGTGGGCAGTCTTTTTATTGATCGTCATGGCGATCAGCGACATGGCCGACGGCAAGATCGCCCGTCGGCTCAACGTCATCTCGCCCCTGGGCATTTTCCTCGACACCATCAGCGACAAAATCTTCGTGACCGGGGCACTGCTCCCGATGATCCAGACGGGTCTGATCTCTAGCTGGATCGCATTTATCATTATCGTGCGCGAGTTTGTCATCTCTGGGCTACGATCCTTTGCGGCAGCGGAGGGAACCGTTATCTCCGCAGGAAAGCTTGGCAAGCAGAAGCTGGTCATCCAAGTTGTCGCGTTAATCTGGCGGCTCTTAGCGGCCAATGTCGAAATGGGAGGAATACTGACGGGAAACAGTTTCCTCACCTTGATCCTGAATTTCTGGCCCATCCCTATGGCCCTCGCAGTTTTCTGGACACTCATTTCGGGGGTGGAATACCTCTGGAACGCCTGGCCGCTGCTACGCAACAGCTGGGAGCCACAACCGAAGGGTGACTAGCGTACGTTTTGTGCAACCAGGGCGGAGACGACCGCCGAGCGCACGTTACCAGCAGTGCCGGAGGAATTCACCACATCCATCTGGTCGTAGATTGGATCGAGCGTGAGCGGATCGAGATCCGCCAGCTTCTTGACATTGTGGGTGAGGTGTGGCTTGGTGAGCGGAATGGCGATGGCGTAGGGCAACCGGCCGCGCTCTGGCTCGATGGTAATTGGCAGGGTTGGGAATGAGGCTTGTACGGCCTCACCCTGGCGGTAGACGCTCCCCTACGCCGCGTGAAGCGGCGCAGGGCTGTGATACATGTGTACGTGTAGGGGATCAGAAGGCACGAAGCCGGTTCTCCGGTGGATACTGTTTTACGCACGTGAGCACCGGAACCGTGCAGGTTCCGTCGGGGAAGCCTCCGGCGGGTAAAAGGGTGAAGGTCGTAGGCGTTGGCCGATGCACCCGCTGCCGGGTTCGCCCGGCAGGGCACCCGTAAACGTGCCGTACTGCTCGGATGCCGACTCGTCGGTAGCGCCAAAGCCCCCGCCTTTAGGCGCAGGGCTGTTGCAAAGTCCGCAGATCGCCGGACAGCCCTCACCCCCCAGCCCCCTCTCCCTGAACGGGAGAGGGGGAGTCGGATACGTCCTGCTGCGGAATCTCCCCTCTCCCCGTGAG
>CAIRFY010000036.1 GCA_903877945.1 uncultured Oscillochloris sp.
ATCAGAAAGGGATATACTCCCCTCTCCCCGTGAGGGAGAGGGGCAGGGGGTGAGGGGGCAAGGCTGGCACGAAATTGCTTATGTGAAAGGTATTGGCTTTAGCCCCTGCGGAGTGTCACACACAACCGTCTGTCGCTGATAATGCGTCCTTCACGAACTCTATGCCCCGGACGCCCTGGGTTCGGTGTGGCAACTCAGGCTCAGCCATCTGGGACGTTAAACGTTGAGTACTATGAACAACTGGGAGAACTGGGTAGGACAGACGCGCACAACCGAGGCGCAGCTCCACCCCGAGCAGGCTAACCGCATGGCTGTGACGCTCGACCGTAGCCCGCACTATCGGGCGGGCGATGTGTTGCCGCCCGCCTGGCACTGGCTCTATTTCCACGATCTGGTTGGTGCCTCCGAACTGGGAGCCGACGGGCACCCCAGACGTGGGGTGATTCTGCCGCCGGTGCCGTTCCCACGGCGTATGTGGGCCAGCGGTAGCTTTGTCTTTCACACGCCCTTGCGGCTTGGCGATACAGTGACCTGTACATCCGTCATCACGTCGATTGTCCCCAAAGAGGGGCGCTCGGGTTCGCTGTGCTTTGTGACCATCGAGCGCACCTACACCACCGGGGGCGCTCTGAGGCTCATCGAGGAGCAGACGCTTGTGTACCGGGAGTCGGCGCGTGAGCCGACTCCCACGCAGCCCACGCTCGCCCCGGTTGATGCAGACTACGTGCGGCGCTATGCGCTCGATAGTACGGCACTCTTTCGCTACTCGGCGCTCACCTTCAACGGGCATCGCATCCACTACGATGCCGACTACTGCCGGGCCGTAGAGGGCTACCCCAATCTCGTTGTCCACGGGCCGCTGATCGCCACGCTCTTGCTCGACCTGTATGTGGAGCAGGGCCAGACGCTCAGGCGCTTCAGCTATCGCGCACGGAGTCCCCTCTGCCTGCCGCACACGCTGGTTGTCAGCGGCAAGGCCAGCGGCACCGACACCAGGCTCTGGGCCAGCGACGAGACGGGCATACTCGTGATGGAGGCATCGGGCAGCCCTCACCCCCTAGCCCCCTCTCCCTGAACGAGAGAGGGGGAGTTGAGCGCATCCTGATGCGAAATCTCCCCTCTCCCCGTGAGGGAGAGGGGCCGGGGGTGAGGGCCGGAGGGTGACTTTGCAACAGCCCTGCGTAGCCCTCCATCCGTGGGCCTTTTTAGCGTGTGCCAGATGTTATACTGAGGGTTGGGCTGCGCTATTCCAAAAGAACGCACGCTGCCCCCGCTTGGCCTCAATACCGAAGTCCTGCGCTATCTTTCTGGTTGGAGTGGCTATGAGCAATGACTCGTCATTACAGGGCGATGGTGTGCCGACGGTGGCGATGCTGCTTAACCGCATCGCAGAGATCGAAGCCCAGCATGCGGCGTTGCAGATCGATGTTGCAATGTACCTTCAGGCGCTCGATGCTGTGTCTGATCTGGTGCTCTGCAAAGGCCCCAACTCGCATATTGTCTATGCCAACAAGGCGTTTCGCACGTTTTATGGCATGACCCAAGAACAGATCCAGGGACTGATCGACGCGCCCTTCGCCGAGCCGGATGATACCCAGCAGTATATAAGAGACGATACCGAGGTCTTTACCACGGGGCAGATGCTGACCATCCCGAAAGAGCCGGTGACACGCTACGATGGCGAACTCCATGTTTTCCATACGGTAAAGTCGGCCCTCCGTGACACGAGCGGCACGATTGTGCGGACAATCGGCGTCTCGTGGGACATCACCGAGCGCGATCAGGCGATAGACGCCATTCACCAGGCGCTTGATCGGGAGGAGATTATTCGCTCGCAGGCGGCGGTGCTTGAAGAAATCTCCACCCCGCTGATCCCAATCAGTGACGATGTGCTGATTATGCCGCTGGTCGGTTCGTTGGACTCGCTACGCGCCCAGAAGGTGCTAGAATCCCTGCTCATGGGGGTCGCCGATACCCGCGCTCATGTGGTCATTCTCGACATCACCGGCGTTTCGGTGGTGGACACCCAGGTGGCCAACGCCTTTATTCAGGCAGCGCAGGCGGTGAGCCTGCTCGGCGCTCAGGTTGTGATTACCGGTATTCGTCCAGAGGTCGCACAGACGATTGTCGGGCTGGGAGTTGATCTGAGCGGCATCATCACCCGTGGAACGCTGCGTGATGGCATCGCCTACGCGCTTACGCGAAGGTAGCGATCCCTGCTCCCGGCGGCGGTGTAGGGGCGGATTCGCCGCCCCTACGTTGTTTTTTTTTGTTAGACAAGGTTTCACGTGCCAGGTTTCCGCGTGACAGTGTGGCGATGAGGCGAGGATGCGACGAGG
>CAIRFY010000037.1 GCA_903877945.1 uncultured Oscillochloris sp.
CGGCGAAGGCCAGATAGAAGATCGTCACGATCATCAGCAGATTGGTGACCAGCCCCACGGCCGGGATGATCATATGCAGGAAGATGTTGCGCTCGGGTCGGCTCCAGAAGGCAATGATCGTCCAAATGCAGATCAGGGCATGGAGGATGAAGGTGCCGAGATTGCTGGCGATGCCCAGGCCGGTCTGGGTGACAACGCTGAAGACGCCGATCACGCCGATCAGCGCCGAGACGGCGACTAGCACCCACGTGGCGGTGATGGGGGTCGCGTACTTGCGACCGAGCAGGCCCAGGATCTCGGGCATCTCCTCATCTTTCGCCATCGCGTAGCTCACGCGAACCGCCGTGTTGATGCACGAGAGGGTCGTGCCCAGAATGGCGAGGGCCACGGTGATAGCCATCAATCCTGTGGGGCTGGCAGGTCGATAAGACCGTGCCGGATCGCTTTGACATCATTGGCGCGGGCATCGCCATGCTGGGCGTACTGGTGGTCATGTATTGGCCACGGGGGTGAGCGCTCGCCTCATTGGAGCGATTCTTGGCATGACAGGGTTTTGACAGCATGGCGAGTTTCATCGCAGCCTCTGAGCACGCACCAATGTGTACTCAGCCCACATGCCAACGGTGGGATCGATGGCCCCACAGGCCACCCGCCGTCCGATGAGCATGTGGGCGAGCGGGTCGATCAACCAGAGCCAGGGACTCAGGCGCACCATCGTAGGCGCACACCTCAAGGGCGCGCATCGTCGTAGGGAGGGGGCGCGGTGAGCGAATTGACATGCCAATCTCCTTGATAAAATCGTCGCAGCCCAGCCGCAGCCTCGATCCGAAGGGAATCAAAGAAACGTACTCAGGTAGCGCTTATGGGCAGGATTGAGAGAAAGGCATCAACGATTCGTGGCTCAAAATGCGTGCCGCTCTGGGCTTGCAGGTATGCACATACCTGTTCTTTTGTCCAGGCTCGGCGGTAGGGACGATCCGAACGCAAGGCGTCCCACACGTCCACGATGGCAAAGATGCGCGCCGCAAGCGGGATCGCCTCGCCTTTCAGCCCACGCGGGTAGCCCGTGCCATCCCATTTTTCATGGTGGCAGTAAGGGATATCCAGCGCAGGTTGCAAATAGGCGATTGGAGAAAGCAACGTGTAGGCATACTCGGGATGTCGGCGCATGATCTCCCACTCACGTTCGTCGAGGGTTCCTGGCTTGAGCAGCACCGAGTCGGGAACACCCATCTTGCCTATATCGTGCAGGAGCGCGCCGCGCCGGATGTGTTCGAGTTCGCCTGCGCTGATGCCCATCGCCCGTGCGAGATCGATGCTCAGTTGCACGACACGGCGCGCATGCCCTTCTGTCTCCTGATCGCGCAACTCCAGCGCGCGGGCCCAGCCTTCCAGCGTCGCATCATACGCCTGGGTGAGTTCCGCCGCATCGCGTTCGGTCTGCTCGTGCAACGCGGCGCGATGCATCGCATTCGCGGCAATGTCCGAGATGGCGCTGAGTACGCGGACATCTTGTTCGCTGAACACCGTGCGACCGGCAACCACTAACACGCCAATGACCGCTTCGTGGGTGACCAGTGGAATGCCGACAAACGCGCGCACATCCGGCATCACGTCGTGAGATGAGAACGCAGGGTCGTTGGGCACATCGTTGCAGAGATAGGGGGTGCCTTGGACAAGCACCTGACGGAGGGTGCTGCTCGTACGGAGCAGGTCTTTCCCTTGCTCATTCGCCCAGACTCCCTGAACGTGTTCGGGCAATGCGTCATTGGCGTGGTCATCATTCGCGAGCAACGCCACGCTTGCCGCATTGACGAGGTTGGTCACGTGATCCGCAATGATCGGAAGCATTTCGGCGCGGGTGCGAGCCAAGCGCAAGGCCGCGCTCATCGTCACCACGGCTTCCAGTTCATGATCACGCTCGTGCAGCGCCACCTCCGCACGCTTGCGCTCAGTGATGTCGATCAGGGCGATCACATTGCCAAGCTGCTCGCTCTGTGCGCCCAGCAACGGGCCGACGCTGATCAGCAGGCTCACCATCTGCCCATTGCGTTGTAGGGTTACCTCCGCCCTGCTTCGATTTTCTCCGGTTGTCACGGACTCCACCAGCGAAAACGCCACACCCTCCCCTTGATACAGTGGAAAGGCGTAGGCAAATGGCAACCCGAGCGGGTTCTGACCGCACAGCACGTGCGCTGCTTCGCTGGCGCGGAGGATCTGGCCCTGTGCATCGCACACCACAATGGCTTCGGCAGCTTGATCCAGGATCGAGCGGGCGAGCTTCTCAGCGGCGACGAGAGTTTCATTGCGTTTCTGCTCGGTCAGGTCCGTTGCCACCAGGCAGAAGAGCCCCGGCATCTCTTCCTTCTGCAAAAAGGTCGTGGAGAAATACCCCGACACGGGTGTCCCGTCGCTCGCCTGGATGGTGATCTCTCCCCGGTAGTGGGTTGGTATCGCGTCCCGCCGCAGGAGCGCCTGGAACATCTTGTAGTCGGCGGGTGCAATCCACGTGCGAATGGCGGAACCAATGACCTTTTCGAGCGGCGCCTTGAGCATCTCGGCAAAGCATCGGTTGGCGTACAAAATCACGCCGTCCATCGTCAAGGTCAGCGCGCCCTCGTTCATATCTTCGATCAGCATGCGGTACGGCTGATCAGCGCCCTTGAGTGTAAAGACCTGGTCGCCATCGATGCCCGAGACGACCAGCGCGTCAACTTCGCCCGTGCGGATAGCGTGCAAGGTTTCTTCGGCTTCCGCCAGCCGCGCACGAAGTTCGGCGTTCTCGCGCACGAGGCGGACGTGGGATATTATTCGTCGCTGGGGCATCGTAACCTCTTGGATCGGGGCGTTCACGGTGCCCCTTTCAGGCTCTCTTTTGTAAATCCAGCCCGACCAGCACACGTTCAGTGTCCGACATGTTGCCGATGATGCGGCGCAAGGGCAGCGGCAATTTCTTGATCAGAGTGGGCGCGGCGATGATCTGCTCGCCCTCGGCCAGATGGGGATTCTGGTAGAGGTCTATGACCTCCAACTCATAGTGCCCGTACAGGTGTTCCTCGCAGATCTTTTTGATGCTGGCAATCGCCTGCGCGGATTGCGGGGTCATGCCGGTCACATAGAGTCGTAAGACATAGAAGGTTGGCTGCGAATGTGCGATCGCTTGTTCAAATGCCTGGGTCGAATCGCGGAGTTTCTTTCTCGGCATGATCGCCTCCTACGTTCGCGGCAGCAGATCGAGCCCGATCAGCACGCGCTCAGTATTCGAAAGATCGCCAATGATCTTGCGCACCGGCACCGGTAATTTTCGCACCAGTGTCGGGATGGCCAGGATCTGGTCGCCGCGCGCCAGTTGCGGGTTTTCCAGCAGATCAATCACCTCGATCTGGTAGCGCCCTGCCAGGTGTTCCTCGCAGATCTTCTTAAGGTTGACAAACGCCGTGATTGATTTGGGGGTTTGTCCGGCAACGTACAGGCGCAGCGTCCATGCATCTGCTTCTGTCTGATCGCGCTGGGCTTTCTGCGGCGCAGATCTGGTTCGTTTTGGGTTCATGCCATGCCTGCCTTGTGCTGGTTCGTTTCGGCGTCCGCCTTTCGGCTCTGCGCCATCTCCTCACGCTCCTGCATCAGGAGCGATTCCCGCACCCGCTCTTGCTCAATGTTTTGCAGCAGATCGGCTTCCTGTTCGGCAAACTCGGCGCGCATTGCGGCAATCTGCGCTTCCAACTGCGCCTGCTTACGTTGCAGTTCGAGCCGCTTGCGATCCGCCTCCTGCTGGCGCATCACCTGCGCGGCTTGCTCTTGGGCCTCTTGGGCCAGGCGCGCCGAACCCGTCAGCACGCCGCTCGGGCCAACGTAGACATCGCGCAATTCCACGCCGTGATTGGTGAGCAGGAACTCACGGATCTGATTGGAGTGCGCCATCCCGCGTGACTTCAGGACGTACATGCCGCGATTGCGCTCGCCGCCAAGTTCGATGTCGCGTAAGAGGATCCAGGTGTCAATCAGCGACGAGATGGCAACATCGGTTTGCTCAAGCGCGTCGCCGCCCGCAGTCAAACTGGTGAACAAGCCGGTGATCTGCTGCATTTTTAGAAAATCTACCAGCCGCATCAACATGGCTTTGACATCGGTCTCATTGTCTGCGACGACGAAGCTGTTCAACGGATCGACAATCACTACCTGGGGCTTGAAGACATTGATCGCTTTATGCATCATCGTCAAATGCATCTCTAGGCCAGCAAACGCGGGGCGGGTCGCCTGAAACTGGAGCAGATTATTCTGCACCCACGGGTGCAGATCAATGCTGATGGAGCGCATGTTGCGCATGATCTGGTTGGCAGATTCCTCAAAGGCAAAGTAGAGTACGCGCTCGCCACGGCGGCAGGCAGCATCAACAAAGTGCGCGGCGAAACTGCTCTTGCCGGTGCCCGCCGTGCCCGAGATGAGGATGCTACTGCCGCGATAGTAGCCCACGCCGCCCAGCATCGCATCGAGACGCGGAATGCCGCTGGAAATCCGTTCGTTTGTGGTCGTATGCTGTAAGCCCAGCGAGGTGACCGGCAGAATTGAAATGCCGCTTTCGTCAATCAGAAAGGGGTATTCATTCGTGCCGTGCATCGAGCCGCGATATTTGACAATCCGCAACCGCCGCGTTGATGCCTGCGCGGTGACGCGATGGTCAAGCACGATCACACAGTCGGAGACGTACTCTTCCAGCCCCTGGCGGGTCAGCATCTCGTCACCGCGCTCGCCGGTGATGATGGTGGTCACGCCTTTCTCTTTTAGCCAGCGGAAGAGGCGGCGGAGTTCTGAGCGCAGGATCAACGGGTTGGGCAAGCCGGAGAAGATCGACTCAATCGTATCTAGTACGACGCGCTTGGCGTGGATGGAGTCGATGGCGTACCCGAGGCGGATGAACAAGCCTTCCAGGTCGTACTCACCGGCCTCTTCGATCTCGCTGCGCTCGATGTGTACAAAGTCCAGCACGATCTTCTTGTGCTTGGCCAGGTCGTTCACATCGAAGCCGAGCGAGGCGACGTTCTGGGTCAACTCTTCGACGGACTCCTCAAAGGCCATAAAGACACCCGGCTCATTGAACTGGGTCGCGCCGCGCACCAGGAACTCCATCGCCAGCAGGGTCTTGCCACAGCCCGCGCTGCCGCAGATCAAGGTCGGCCTGCCTTTGGGCAATCCACCACCCGTGATCTCATCCAGTCCTGAGATGCCGCTCGGCGACTTGGATAGTTGCGTTCGTTGTGTTGCCATGAGTCATTCTCCGTAGTGTCCCTGGCCCTATTATTTTTAGGTCTTCTACCACCCGTCAGATAGTCACTAGAGGACGCGGACATTTTAAAGTATCTCGGCACCACGTCATGCTGAGCGAAGCATCTGTCCCGGCCTCCGGTCAGACCCTTTGCTTCGCTCAGGGTGACAGGGTGCCCGCGATGGAATAGTTAAAAAGATCCGCCTTCCTAACGGGCGATCAGCAAAGCGCATCAGGGATAATCTTACAGTACACCGCGCTGAGGGGAGGTGTCAACTGGATCGGAGGCTAGGCTTAGGGCTAATACCTTTCACATAAGGAATCTGCCGCCGCTCCGCCCTCACCCCCCAGCCCCCTCTCCCTGAACGGGAGAGGGGGAGTCGGATGCGTCCTGGTGCGGAATCTCCCCTCTCCCCGTGAGGGAGAGGGGCAGGGGGTGAGGGGGCACGGTCGGCATAAATCGGCTTATGTGAAAGGTATTGGCCTAAGGCATGTTTCAATCTAGCTTGACAGTTCAGCGATGAAACGATGACGCGGTGAGGCGTTCCGTATCGCCTCATCGCCTCATCGCCTCATCGC
>CAIRFY010000038.1 GCA_903877945.1 uncultured Oscillochloris sp.
CAGCTTCGCTGGCAATGTCAGCCACATATATGAAGGTTTTAGGGCAGCCGCCCTAAAGGGGAACACATTATGAGCAATCTTCGCTCTATGCTCACCGTCCGCGTCGGGCTGATCGCCGTGGCGATCATCGTCGTCCTTGGCGGAGCAATCGTCGCCGGGCCGCTGCTGTTGCGCGGGCCGCGCCTAGTCAGCGTCAGTCCCGCCGATGGGTCGCAGCACGCCAACCCGCAGGCCGCGATCATCGTCACCTTTGACCAATCAGTACAGAGTTCTTCCCTCACAGATGCCTTCCAGTTCGACCCGCCAGCGCCGTTTACCGCCAGCGCCTCGGGCGGCACGGTGACGATCCAGCCGACGGGCGGGCTGACCTACGGCGCGGACTACCGCCTGAACATCGGCACGGTGAAGAATACCTTTGGCCGCCAGTTGGATCAGCCGGTGGCCGTGCGCTTCACCACGCAGCCTTTCGTCGCGGTCTCTGGCGTCGGCCCAAAGGATGGGGAGAAGGAGATCGCCGAGAGTGCGCCGCTGACGGTGATCTTTGATGCGCCGGTGGTGACGGAGGCGCAGGTGCAGGCGGCGGCGGACGACCCGCGCACGGCGGCGGATCTGCCGCAACCCCTGGTCTTTGCGCCAAACATCAGCGGGGCCGGGCAGTGGCTCAGCCCAACCCGCTACAGTTTCTCGCCCGAGGGCGGCTGGGGCGCGGCCACCACCTATAAGGTGACGGTGCAGGAGCAGGTCAGCGCCGATGGCCTGGCCCGCATGGAACACTCCTACCAGTGGAACTTCAGCACGGCGGCGAGCGTACTGGCTTCGGCCCGGCCCTTCGACCAGGAACAGGATGTGGCCGCCGACCAGCCGGTTGAGGTGCGCCTGGGCCGCGATGTGAATGTGGCCTCGGCGGCGCAGCGATTTACGCTGACGGATGTCTCCAGCGGGAAGCTGGTGGAGGGCACCGTCGAGGCCCAGGCCGACCGCTTCATCTTCAAGCCGACCGCCGCCCTCGCCCGTGGCGGGCGCTATGTCGCCAAAATTGGCGCGAAGGTGGAGGCGACCAGTGGCGTGGCGATCAACGCCGAGGCTCTGAGCTGGCAGTTCGCGGTGATCGGCGACCTGAGCATCACCCAGGTGATCCCGGCGGCTGACGCCGTTGATGTGATCACGACGACGCAGCAGATCGCCGTCCATTTCAACCACCCGGTTGTCGCCGTGGTCAGTCCCTCGGCGCAGGGCGGACAGCCGCAGCCGCTGACGATCAGCCCGGCGGTGCAGGGCGTGGGCCGCTGGCTCGATACGAGTACCTTTATCATCTCGCCCACGGTGCCCCTGACCCCGGCCACCCGCTACACCGCCAGCGTCGCCGCTGGCCTGGCCGATCAGACCGGCGGACAACTGCGCGAGTCCTTTAGCTGGAGTTTCACCACCGTGGCCCCGCTGGTCTACGGTTCGATCCCTGCCGACGCCGCGCCCTTCGTCAGCCCGAAGGATCCGCTGATCCTGGTGTTCAACCAGCCGATGGATATGGCCAGCCTGGGTGGCGCAGTGACCCTGCGTGACAGCAGCGGCGCGGCGGTGGCGGGTAGTCTGGCGGTGGCGGCGAAGCCTGCCCAGGTGTTGCACCAGGGCGGGCAGGATACTTTCAACCCCTTCGTAAGCGGCTTTACCGCGACGTTTACGCCCGCCGCGCCCCTGACTCGCGGCGTGAACTACATCCTAGAGGTGAGTACCAGCGCACGATCCGCCAATGGCGGCGTGGCCCTGGCTCAGCCCTACCGCGCCACGTTCACCGTCGCCCCGCTACCGACGCTGCTCGGTAGTACGCCGACCGCTGGCGCGCAGAATGTCGGTTCGAACGACTCGATTACCCTGCGCTTCAGCACGCCTATGAACTGGGGCAGCGTGCAGAAGAACCTGACAATTGACCCCAAGCCAACCACGGTCTATACCAGCACCTCCGAGAGCGAACTGTACCTCTACTTCGAACTGAAGGCCGAGAGCGACTATACGATCAGCGTGGGCGCGGCGGCGACTGACATTTACGGGGTCGCTCTGGGTAAAGATACGTCGTTCAGCTTCCGCACCGCGCCCCTGCCACCCTCGCTCAGTATCGTCGGTAACGGCCACCTGATGAGCTACAGCAGCTACGCCCCGGCGCGGGTGCCGCTCCAGACGGTGAATACCGATAGCGTGAGCTACGATCTCTTTCGGGTGGATCGCGGGCGGCTCGGTGAGTTGCTGGTGGCGACGCAGGATGACCAGACGTGGCGATCCTTTGCGCCGACGGCGGGCAGTGCGATTAAAAGCGACACACTGACACCGCAGGGGTTACGCAACCGGACGAACCTGACCTTGATCGACATGGGTAATCTCGATGCCGGAGCCTACCTGCTGGAAGCACGCGGGGCCGGACAGATCGAACGCCAGTTGATGCTGGTCAGCCCGACGACATTGACCGTGAAGCGTAGCGCCGATAAGCTCTTTGTCTGGGCGGTAGACCTAGCCAGCGGCAAGCCCACGGCGGGCCTGTCACTCCAGGCGACGACCTTAGACTATGCGGATGGTCTGACAAAACTGGGTGAGGTGACGCGCCTGGGTAGCACCGACGCCGACGGCATCGTGCAGGCACCCTTTGCGGCGGCCAGCCCCTATAACAATGTCTACCTCTGGACAGCCGATGGCGCGGCCTTCGCGTTCAGCACGACCATGTGGAGCGACGGGATTGACCCGTGGAGTTTCTCGCTGTCGGCTACGGCGGAGCAGCAGCCGGTGGTGGGTAGCCTCAGCACTGATCGACCCATCTACCGGCCCGGCGAGACCGTCCATATCAAGGGTGTGCTGCGGCTGAATAACGACGGGCGCTACACGCTGCCTACGGGAAACCAGTTTGCTGCACTGACGATCAGCGACCCGGACGGGAACCAGGTCTACTCCTCAACCCTGGAGCTGAGTCCGTTCGGCACGTTCAGCACCGACCTGCCGGTGAGCGGGGGTTCTTCCCTCGGTAGCTACTACATGAATGCCCAGCTTGTCGGCGACAACCAGTACCATAACTTCTCCGGCAGCTTCAATGTCTCGGAGTACCGCAAGCCGGTGTTTGAGATCACGGTGAAGCCAGCCCACGAGGACGTGCTGATGGGCGAGCCGATTGCGGCCACGGCCACGGCGCGCTACTTCGCCGGAGGTGCCCTGGCGAACGCGCCGATCCACTGGCGACTGTTGGCTGATCCCTACTACTTTAGCTCTGATGCCGCACCGGGCTACCAGTTCGAGAACCTGGAGGATGCCTACGCCTCGTATCGCTGGTTCGACAACCCGCAGTCGGCAAGTGGCGAGCAGGTGGCCGAGGGTAGCGCCACCACTGATGCGCAAGGCAACTTCAGCTTGAATCTGCCAGCGGGTACGGCCAGTGATAAGCATAGCCGCGCCCTGACCCTGGACGTAGAGGTGACGGACGTTGACGGCCAGGTGATCGCGGGCCAGGGCAACGTGCACCTACACGCCGGGGCGTTCTACGTCGGCCTACGCCCGGATGGCTACGTGGCCCAGATCGGTAAGCCACAGGCGGTGGATCTGATCACCCTTGACCCGCAGGGCCAGCCGGTGGCCGGGCGCAGCGTGGACGTGGGCATCTACCAGCGTGAGTGGTACAGCGTGCGCGAGCAGGGGCCAGACGGGCGCTTCTACTTCACCTCGGCCTACACCGACACGCTCCAGCAGACTATCCCGGCCAAGACGGATGACAAGGGCCGGGCCAGCGTCAGCTTTACGCCGAGGCTGGCGGGTTCCTACCGCATCGCCGCAACCGGCAAGGACGACGGCGGGCGGACGGTCACCTCCAGCGCCTTCACCTGGGCCACCGGCGGCAACGCTTTCTGGGGCGTGAACGACTCGAACCGGATCGACCTGATCGCAGATCGCACCAGCTACAAACCGGGCGACACGGCTAAGATCCTGGTGACGGCCCCCTACAAAGGCAGCAGCGCCCTGCTCACTATCGAGCGCGGCGAGGTGATCTCGCACCGCCTACTCAGCATCGCTGGTACCAGCGAGCTGCTGGAGGTGCCAATCACGGCGGACTATGCGCCGAACGTCTACGTGTCGGTAGTTTTGATCACCCCGGCAGGCAGCGGGAATACCGCCGACGCCCCGGCTGCCCCCGATGTGCGGGTGGGCCTGGTGAACTTGGCGATCTCGACCGAACAGCAGGATCTCACCGTTAGCGTGGCCCCCGATAAGGAGCAGGCTGGCCCGCGTGATAGCATTACCTACACGGTGACGACCAAAGACTACAGCGGCAAGGGCGTGCCCGCCGAGGTGTCCCTGGCCCTGGTGGACAAGGCCGTCCTGACCCTGGCCGACGACCCAAACCCGAGTTTGCGCCAGGCATTCTACGAGAAGCGGCCCTTGGGTGTCTTCACCTCGCAGTCGATCACCAACCTGGCCGAGCGCGTCAATCTGGCCCTGGGCGCAGGATCCAAGGGCGGCGGCGGCGGGATGAGCGCGCCAGCCCTGGTACGGCGCGACTTCCCCGATACGGCCTACTGGAACGCTGGCCTGGTGACGGGTGCCGATGGCACGGCCAGCGTGACCGTACACCTGCCCGATAGCCTGACCACCTGGCGCATGAGCGCACGCGGCGTGACCAAGGAGACTCTGGTGGGTCAGACCACCAGCGATGTGGTGGCTACCAAGCCCCTGCTGGTGCGCGCCTCGCTGCCACGCTTCCTGACCGACGGCGACCAGCCGACGCTCCAGGCGGTGGTGCAGAACAGCACGGCGTCAGCTATCGACGCCAGCGTAACCCTTGGCCTGAGCGGGGCCGACGGCGGGGCTGGGCCGATCAGTCTGAAAGACCCGGCGGTGCAGCCGGTGAGCGTACCCGCCAACGGCCAGACCGTCGTGCGCTGGAAGGCCACGGTCGTCGGTGCGGGTCAGGCCACCGTGCGCCTGAGCGTCAGCGGCGGTAGCCTTGAGGACGCCCTGGAAACCAGCCTGCCCGTCCAGCGTTACGAGACGCCCGAGGTGGCTGCCAGCGCCGGGCAGGTACTCGACACTACCGTCGAGACCCTGCGCCCATCCGGCGACCCGGCCCGTGGCGAGGCGACCCTGGAGCTGGCCCCATCGCTGGCGGCGGGCGTGCAGGGCGGCCTGAGCTACCTGGAGAGCTTCCCCTACGCCTGCACCGAGCAGGCGGTGAGCGCCTTCCTGCCCAACGCGGTGACCTATCGGCTCTACAAGCAGTTCGGTGTAGACAACCCGGCCCTCAAGACTTCGCTTGAGGCGAACATGGTCAAGGGACTCCAGCGGCTCTACGTCCTCCAGCAGCTCGATGGCGGCTGGGGTTGGTGGGAGAGTGACAAGAGCCAGCTCTACCTGAGCGCCTACGTGGTGCAGGGGCTGACGGAGGCGCAGAAGGCGGGCTACAGCGTGAATCAGTCTGTCCTTGACCGGGGCGTGGCCTACCTGAAGGACTCCCTTGACCAGAGCGCCGACGCCGAGACAGGCATTCCCGATGCTAGTCGGCTGAACACGCGGGCCTACACCCTCTTCGTCCTCGGCGAACTGGGCCAGGCGGATCGCGGACGGGCGGTGGCGCTCTACGACCAGCGCGCCAAGCTGGACATCTACGGGCGGGCCTACCTGCTAATGACGCTGAAGGGTCTGGGCGACGACCCGCGCACGACGGCCCTGGTCAACGATCTAACCAGCACGGCAATCATGCGGACAACCGACGCCCACTGGGAGGAGGCGCGGGCCGACTACTGGACGATGGGCAGCGACGCACGCACCACCGCCCTGGCGTTGCAAGCCCTGGTGCGGGCCGACCCGTCCAACATCCTGGTGCCCAACACGGTGCGCTACCTGATGGGCCTGCGCAACCACGGCCACTGGGCCAGCACTCAGGAAACCGCCGTGACCCTGATGGCCCTGGCTGAGTACGTGGCCCAGAGCGGCGAACTGAAGGCCAACTACACCTACCGCGTGGCCCTGAACGACAAGGCGCTAAAAGAGGGCAGCGTGGACAGCACGAACCTGGACACGCCGATTGAACTGGTGGTAAAGCTGGCCGATCTGGCCCAGGGCACCGACAGCAAGCTGAATATCCAGCGTCAGGCGGCGGCGGGGCAGAGCGGTGCGGGCCGACTCTACTACACCCTGCGCATGCGCAGTTTCCAGGACGCCGCGAGCGTGCAGGCCCTCGACCAAGGCGTCTCCGTGCGCCGCGAGTACGTGATGGTAGACACCGCCACCCTCAGTCCCACCGGCCAACTCACCAGCCAGGCCGCCCTCGGCGAACTGGTGCAAGTGCGACTGACTCTGACCTTGCCCGAGGACATGCCCTACTTCATGGTCGAGGATATGTTGCCAGCGGGCCTGGAGGCCCTCGACACTAGCCTGAAGACCACCAGCGCGGCTGCGCGCGGCGCAGAGATCACCGTGACCGACAGCCAATCCTACTGGTGGTACTTTGGTCGCACCGAGGTACGTGACAACCGGGTGGCTCTCTTCTCCAGCGACCTGCCGCGTGGCACGTACACCTACACCTACCTGGCCCGTGCCACCACCCCCGGCGTCTTCCAGACCCTACCGGCCACGGCGATGCGTACCTACGCTCCTGAGGTATTTGGGCGCAGCGCCGGGGCACAATTCACCGTGACGGCTCCCTAAACTCGACTTTATCCATTCGGCAGACAGAAAACGCAATACCGCAAAAGCAACGCTGTCATTCTGAGCGAAGCGAAGAATCCCGACCGGGATTCTTCGCTTCGACATGGTTCAGATCAGCTTTACAGTGTGGCGGAGACGCGAGGACGCGAGGATGCGATATAGCAATCCTAAATTGGTTATGAAAAGGAGTCGAGCCTTTAGGCGGCCTTATCCGGCTAAAGCCTTGACTCCACACAACAACCCCAAGAGGATTGCGATAGCATCGCCTCGTCGCCTTGTCGCATCCTCGCCAAACTGTAAAGCTGAAACCTGGCACCTGAAACCTTGTCTCGTTAGGCATGGTTCAAACCAGCTTGACAGTGAGGCGATGAGGCGAGGACGCGAGGGCGCGGTTGCATCGCCTATGGCACTGCGATCATCGAGATGTAGATCTGGGTGATGTCGGACAGATTCACCGCCCTGGTGTTATCCCATCTGGTGAGGCCGACGGCCTTCCCGTTTGCAGTTACCGTGATGACGCTCCCCACCGTTCCACACGCCGGGGCGCTTGGCCCCGCCGCCGCCACCTTCACCACGAATACCACCTGACCGCCCTGCATCTGGGTGGTGCTGCGCCCGCACACGGCCCCGCTCTCCGCCCGCGCCTCCACCACCTGCCCGGCCAGCACATTCGCCAGTGTCCCGTAGACCGTGGCGGGCGGCAGAGTGAGGGTACCTGTCACCTCCGCGAGCGTCCCCGTTCCAGAATTGCCCTTCAGCAACAGGTCGGTCGCCTCAGTCGCGTAGATCCAGTAGCCCTGGCCAAAGTTCAGCTTTGGTAAGTCGCTCACCCACGCGGGCGTCGGTGCGGGTGCGTAGATTTTCCACGGATCCAGTGTGTCGGTCAGCACATAGCTGTAGGCGATCTGGTATTTCCCGCTGATCGCGCTCAGCGCCAGCCCCACCTCCCGGCTCCCAGGGACAGGGTACGAGATATTATTCCAGCCTGCCGTCGGCAGCGGTATGTGGATGCTGCTCATCAGCGCGTACAGCCCTGGCCCCTGCGTCGGGATCGACGCCAGGTTAAAGTAGGTGTCCAGGGTCGTCGTGATCGGCTGCCACGCCGTCGCCGTCGGACTGCGGTAGTAGACCTGCATGCCGGTTTCTTCCCCCGTCGGCACGTCGCTGTCTAGGTAGCTGAAACTCAGCGCGGAGCCTGTCAGATCCGGGGCGTTCGACGAGGTGGTGAAGCGGTAGCCCTGTCCGATCAGCGTTGTCCAGGTTGGCACCGTTGGCAGACTGCTGGTGGTCTGGAGCAGCAGGAATTGCCCCAGGGTAAAGTTTAGGTTGTCGCCCACCAGCAGCACATCACCCTCGGCGGACGAGACGGGTGCCCCGCCGGTACGCGAAAATCCGCCGCCGGTGCGGGAAAATCCGCCGCCGGTGCGGGAAAATCCGCCGCCGGTGCGGGAAAATCCGCCGCCGGTGCGGGAAAATCCGCCGCCGGTGCGGGAAAATCCGCCGCCGGTGCGGGAAAATCCGCCCGCGTTTCCGCCCATCGCAAAGCTCGTCACTGTCTCCCAGGTCGGGGTCGGCCCATCGGTGGTCTGAAGGTGAATGTAGGCTCCCAGCAGCGGGTAGGCCAAGGTGAAGGTGCCGGTATAGACCCCGCCCCCCGCCGCGCTGAGCGTGATCGGTGTCGGTAGCGGGTCGTCGTCGAGCGGGTACAGCGCCGCACGCAGTCCTAGCCCGTCTGTCGGTACCCCCGTCACCCGTACTTCCAGCGTCCGTGAAGTCACCGGGGTCACCTGAATATCTGGCTGCCAATCGGGCCGACTGGTCAGCGGCACCTGTTCATTGCCCGCCGCAATCGTCTCGCAACCGAATCGCGCCGCCGTCGGCTCGAACAGGCAGAGTCGGTCGCCCACGCGGGCACCACGCGCCAGCACCTGATCGTTGTTCGCCCGGCCCAGCGGGATGATCTGCGTGTAGTCGCTGCTCGGCGCACCGTGGCTGTGCTGGAAGAGATAGGCACGGGCGGTGAGTCCCGGCAGCACCCGCCCGCCCGCCCCATCCACGGTATAGAAGATCGGCACGTCCAGGCGCACCGTCGGCGTGAGCGGATCAACCGAGGCCATCTCGGTCAGCGTCAGCGGCAGCCGGATCGGGCCGGGCGGGAGTGTACTCAGCGGCAGGGTTGGCGGTACCAAGGCCGGGTAGAACATGTGGATCGTCGTCCAGTCGGCCCGTCCGGTCGTCTGGTTCGAGAAGGTCTGGGCGCAGCCGCTCCCCCAGCCCGCGCTGGTCTGGTACTGCCATATGGCCGCGTAAGTGTCGCTCATCAGACCGGGGCACGTGCTCACCGGTACAACCTTGCCAGCCTGCAAGCCCAGGTAGTTATCTTCGAGAAAGAACAAGTAGTGGCCAAGCTCATGCACCAGCGTGCGCGGCCAATCCTCGCTAAGGTTGCCGCTGGCGTTGCCGAAGCGGTTCCAGATCGCGCCCATCCGCACCTGGCCGGGGCCGTAGACCACCGTACTCAGGGTGGTCGTGTCGGTGATCGCCTGTCCCGCGACGCCGCCAATCAGGGCGGAGGGGCGCACGCGGTTAGAGGCGTAAATGCGGATGTCGGCGGTGTCCCAGTTCTCCCTGTCCTGAAAAATGGTAACACTGCCAAGCGCGGCCTGACCATGGGTGGCCTGAAAGAGCAATTCCGAGGCACGGGCGAGATCCGCCTGAAGCTGGGTCATAAAGCGCGTGTCGTAGCGAGCGTCCCACTCTAGGGAGAGGCGTAGGTCGAAGAGGGCCAGCGGGTGGGCGAGTGAAACCGTGACGGTCTGGACGCCGGAATTCGTGACCGGGAAGCCACGCACACCGTTTGTGGTGGTGAGCATGTTCGTGGCGAAGAGTCGGACGGTCTGCGAGTAGGCGTTGGCGTAGGCACCGGGCAGCGCAACAGGAGCCAGGGCGACAAGCTGGTCGCCGGGGAGCAGTTCGCCGCGCCCGCCCAGGTAGCCGTTGGCGTCGGTGATGAAGGCCAAAGCAGTGGGCGCAGAGGCAAAGAGCTGCTGATCATGCGGCAGGGTGTCGTTCAGGCGGAAGACCATCGCGCCAGTCTGCGGCGCAGATTGGGAATCCACCACGCGCACCTGGGTGCCACGCACGCGGAAGGGGAACGTCATAGCGGATGCGAAGGGATGCTGGAAGAGCGGGGTGCCGTTTCGTCCGCTGGAGAGCGTGGGGTCGGCGACCATACGCAACACCGCGTTGTCGGACTGGCCGAAGATCCCCGCAGTGGGCATATTCCAGGTGAAGGTGTGCTGGACGCCGGTGGTCTTCACGCGCAGCGCCCAGGCGATGATCGCGCCCGAATCGGGCGCGGCCTGATCAGCCACGTTCAGAGTCCACTGGCCGAGCGGACTCTTGCCGTTCAGCGTGGCCAGGCTGCCGCTGGGCCGGAAGCGCCCCGTGAACGGAGCAAAGGCACCAATGTCCGTCATGAGCATCGTCGCCTGGTCATCGAGGATGAGCCCGCTGATGTTCGTGCCGGGTAAGAGTGAAGCGCCAAAGAGTTCGACAATTGTGCCATCGGGTGCGGTGAGCCATGCGGACAAATCGCCAACATACGGGTGGTCAATCGTCAGCTCAACTTCAACATCAGTAATCGTCCCGACAACCCCATTCGCCGGTGCGTTGATCGTCAGCGTCGTGCTGATCTGTCCAGGGTCAGGGATCTCAATCGGCGTGGCCGGGTAGTTGGGGAAGCGCTCGGGCAGCGTCGCCAGGTCGGTTATCACCGTGCCTGCTGCGGGGAGAACCGGCTTCCAGTTCCCGCCGCCATCGAGCGAGTACTGCGCCCGTACAGCGCGGGCCGGGTTGCCCTCAGGGTTGGCAAGACTGAAGGGGATGGTGATCTGGCGATTATTAACTATGCGTGCAGCAGAGTAGAAGTCGGCGCTGGCAGAGCCAGTGGCCCCCGCCGCGTCAGGCTGTCGGATGGCAATCGTCTGTGGGTTGGCCGGTAGGTTCCGCGCACTTCGCACGCCGCTGCGGTAGATCTGGCTTGGCGCGTTGTTGTCTTTGTTCCCGACCGCGAGGTCAAGACCGCCATCGCCGTCTACATCGCCCCATGCCACGCTCACGGTCGCTTGGGCCTCCGGTGTCCAGGCCGGATCGAGGACGAGCGTGCCGCCCTGGTTGCGGTAGAGCTGGTTGGGCGCACCGTTGTTCCCGACTGCGAGGTCGAGGTCGCCATCGCCGTCCGCATCGCCCCATGCCACGCTCATCGTAGTCTGGGCGATGGGTGTCCACGTGGTATCGAGAACCAGCGTACCGCCCTGATTGCGGTAGATCTGGTTCCGCATGTAATTATTCCCGACGGCAAGATCGAGATCGCCGTCACCGTCTACATCGCCCCAGGCCACGCTGTTCGTATTCTGCGCCGCCGGTGTCCATGCCGGATCGAGAGTCAGCACGCCGCCCTGGTTGCGGTAGAGCTGGTTGGGCTGTCCACCGTTCCCAACGACGAGGTCGAGATCGCCGTCGCCGTCCACATCACCCCAGGCGAGACTCAGCGTATTCCGCGCCGCCGGTGTCCAGGTCGGATCGAGAGTCAGCACGCCGCCGTTGTTGATGTAGATCTGGTTTGGTTGTCCACCGTTCCCAACCGCAAGGTCAAGATCGCCGTCGCCGTCCACATCGCCCCAGGCCAGGCTGTTTGTCTGTTGCGCATCAGGAAACCAGGTGGAATAGGGGTCGAGCACGCCGCCATTATTGATGTAGAGCTGGTTTGGCCCAGAATTATAGTTCCCGACCGCAAGGTCGAGGTCGCCGTCACCGTCCACATCGCCCCATGCCAGGCTGGTAGTTGTTTGTGAAGCAGGCGACCAGGTGGGATCAAGCACCAGCGTGCCGTTCTGATTGATGTAAAGCTGGTTCGACCAGCCGTGGTTCCCGACCGCGAGGTCAAGGTCGCCATCGCCGTCCACATCGCCCCATGCCAGCTTATTGGTCAGTTGGCCGCCAGGTGCCCAGGCCGGGTCAGCCGTCAGGGTGTTGGCCTGGTTGCGGTAGACGAGGTTGGCCTGATTGATATTTCCGGCTGCGAGATCGAGCGCACCGTCGCCATCCACATCGCCCCAGGCCACGCTGGATGTCGCCTGTACCGCCGGAGTCCACGTCGGATCGAGGACGAGCGTGCCTCCCTGGTTGATGTAGAGATCGTTCGGGTCGGTCGCGTTGCCAACCGCAAGGTCAAGATCGCCGTCGCCATCCACATCGCCCCAGGCCACGCTCAGGGTGCTTTGTCCCCCCGCCGGAGCCCACGTCGAATCGAGGACGAGGGAGCCGCTCTGGTTGCGATAGAGCTGGTTCGGCTGGCCGTAGTTCCCGACCAGGAGGTCAAGCCGACCATCGCCGTCCACGTCGCCCCAGGCCAGGCTATACGTAGACAATCCTGCGGGTGCCCAGGTCGAATCGAGGGTCAGCACGCCACCCTTGTTGCGGTAGAGCTGGTTGGACTGTCCATTATTCCCAACCGCAAGGTCAAGGTCGCCGTCGCCGTCCACATCGCCCCAGGCCACGCTGGTTGTGTCCTGCGCCGTAGGTAGCCAGGCCGGATCAAGCACGAGGGTGCCGCCCTGGTTGCGGTAGAGCTGGTTTGGCTGCCCCTTGTTCCCCACCACGAGGTCGAGGGCACCGTCGCCGTTCACATCGCCCCAGGCCACGCTATACGTCTCCTGTGCCACAGGTGCCCAGGCCGGATCGAGGACGAGGGTGCCACCCTGGTTGCGGTAGAGTTGGTTCGGCTGCCCCTTGTTCCCGACCACGAGGTCGAGGGCACCGTCGCCGTTCACATCGCCCCAGGCCACACTGTACGTACTCTGTGCCGCAGGCGTCCATGTCGGGTCGAGGACGAGGGTGCCGCCCTGGTTGCGATAGAGCTGGTTCGGCGCGTCAAGGTTTCCGACCACGAGGTCGAGGGCACCATCGCCGTCTACATCGCCCCAGGCCAGGCTATAGGTCTGGTTCAGTGCAAGGGCAGACCACAGATACGCCAGCGGGCTGCCCGCAGCCTGAGCGATAGGCGACCTGAACGGCGCGGGAGTGCCGGGCAGCAGCGATAGGCCAACCAGCAGCACGACGAACAGCGACAGAGCGAGGTGTGTCCGGCGGTGTGACATAGCAACTCCTTAACAAGACGCATCCGACGCCCCCTCTCCCGCTCAGGGAGAGGGGGCTGGGGGGTGAGGGCTGAGCGGCGGCAGATTCCTTATACGAGGGCCGCTGAAGCGGCCTCAGGCAGGCCGCTTCAGCGGCCTTCGTAGACCTAGCCCGCCCGTTTACAAGCTCGATGTGACAGGGTGATTTTTGCAGGATTGCCCATCTTGGCATGAAGCGGCACCTACTCATCTGCCAGCAACCCACGATGGGCGGGCACCTGCTCAAGGAAATTCCGCCGGGCCACCGGGTCGGAGATCTGCTCGGCGCGGGCTAGCAGATCGGCGCGTGTGTGGGCCAGCAGAGGCGCGGCGCGCGGGTCGGCGTTCGCACGCAGAGCCTGGTAGCAAGCCAGGTAGACCACCATTGGCTCCTCGGCACCATCAAGCGTCCCGGTCGCAAGATGGGACAAAATCTCTTCAACGGGCGTGAGCGCGGCCACCGCATCACCTCGGGCCAGGGCCAGGAGTGCCAACCCGGCTAGAGGTTCAGCGACCATGGCCGGGGTTCCTACCTCGCGTAGCGTCGCCAGGGACTGCCGGTAGGCACCCTCCGCCACCTCCAGGTCGCCGGTGCCGAAGGCCGCATTGCCAAGCCCCCGCTGCGCAAACCCGGTCAAGACCGGGTCGCCGATCTCCTGCGCGAGTACCATGCAAGCCGTGTATGCCTCGTGCGCCGCTGCATACTCGCCCTTGTGAGTAGCTGCCATGCCCAGGTTGCCGAGGGTGGCAGCCTCTACCCGCCGGTCACCAACCTCACGGAGCTGAGGAAGACCTCGTTCTAGAATCAGCTGGGCGCCGGGGTAGTCGCCCATCAGGATGCAGAGGAAGCTGAGATTACTCCGTGTGGTACCCGCAATCTGATGATCGCCAATGGCGTCGGCGTAGGCCAGGTTTTGCTCAAGCACCACCCGTGCGCCAGAGAAATCCCCCTGCTCGGCCAGCAGGGTGCCCAAGTTGCCCAGGGCGTGGCACTCCTGGCGCCGATCCCCAAGCTCCTGGGCGAGGCTCAGGCTCTGGGTGTACCAGCCGCGAGCCTCCGCATGTGCGCCCTGTTCGAGTGCCAGCGTGCCAAGATCGGTCAGCGCCCGACAGACACGGTGCTGATCATTGCTGGCACGTGCGAGCTGGAGACTGCGCTCCATCTGCACACGTGCGTCGGCGTAGTCGCGCTGGCGTAGTAGCGCCCAGCCCCAGCGCTGGTACCCGGTCGCCTCCAGGCCAATCAGGTTGGCCGCCTGTGCCCACGTAACCGCCTCCTGGGTTGCGGCAACCGACGCCGGGTAGTCGCCGATACGTTCGGCATAGCGCCCCTGCTGGAGGGCCACCTCCGCGCTGCGCCGAGGATCGCCAAGCCATGTCGCCAGATCGTGCAGTTGATCGAGATCGGCGGACTCCAAGGCGCGCTCGCCCACTATCTCGTAGATCGTCTCGCGGGCCAGCAGCAGATCGTAACGGTCGCTCAGGTCGTTCGGCGGAACCAGTTCCAGTGCGCGGCTAAAATAGGCCAGCGCTGCGGCATTGGCATAGCGACCCGCCGCCGCCTCACCAGCGCGCCGCAGGTACTCGCGCTTCTTCGCGAGGTTCGTACTCTGCTCGTAGTGATAGGCCAACACGTCGAGTATCCCATCGACGTCGGCCCCAGCGGATCGCTCCAGATGGCTCGCCAACTGTCCGTGCAGGGTTGCACGCGTGGCCGCCCCCAGGCTCTCGTAGGCTACTTCACGTATGATAACGTGTTTAAAAAGATAGGCCAGTTCTGGCTCAGGCGTGTCCAGCAGAGTCATGTCATGCTGCGACAGATCAGCGAGTTCCCGCAGGAGTCCTTCGGGCGAACCGAGGTTCGGAAATGCCCCGCGTAGCCAGTCTACAGGGAAACGCCGCCCAATCACGCTCGACGCCTTCAGGATCACCTGCTGCTGTCCGCTCAACTGATCCAGTCGGCTCAGGATCAGACGATGAAGACTATCGGGGAGCGCCAAAGACTCCAGGGCACCATCTTCACACGGGTCGATCCCCCGATCATGCAGGTAGTTCAGCAGTTCCTCCAAGAAGAAAGGGTTCCCCTGCGTTCGCTCCATCAGCCGGGTGACAAGTGCGGCCGGTGCCGAGGTGTTCCGTGTGGGGAAAATCTGATGTAATTTCGCCCAGATCAGTTGCTCAGCCGCAGCCCGATCAAGCCCCCCGAGGTTGATCTGGGTCACGCCCGACAGTCGATCAAGGCGCAGGCCACGCGGCTGATCGAGATCGAGCGGGCGATAGGCCAGCACGATAAGAACCGGCAGCCCCTGGATGACGCGCACGAGGTCGATCAGCAGGTCGGCTGACGCGGCATCAATCCAGTGCGTGTCCTCCAGGACAATCAGCAGCCCGCCGCCCGCACCGTGGGCCTCACGGGCCGCCGCCACCAGACAATCACGCAGCAGAGCGTGCAGCGCTCCCTGCCGATCCTTCGGCCCTAAGCTCTGGGTGAAATCGCTCTCTGGCAGGGACAGCCCGAGCAGCGGCCCCAGCAACGGAGTTGCGTCGGCTCGCTCAGGTGCCCAATCATCGACAAAACTCCCCAGCGAGCGGATCTGCTGCCGTAGCGGGGCATCTGGGTCAATATTGAAGATCGCCCGCCAGATCGGCTGCCAGACGAGGTAGGGGCTGCGGATGCCGGTGGCATGGCAGACACCGCCGTAGCCGATCAAATTGCGCTGACACCCCAGCCTGATGATCTCGGCAACCAGCCGCGACTTGCCCTGGCCCGCATCGGCGGTGATGCTAAGGACGTGGCCGTGCCCGGCCAGCGCCTGACTGAGTACCTGACTGGCGAGGGCGATCTCATCTCTGCGACCGACCAGAGGGAGGTCGTAGGTTGGTTCCTGGAGGCGCGTCGCCCGTCGCTGATGGATGTCGCCGATGGCGAAGGTCAGTTGTGGTTCAGCTTTCCCTTTGATGCGGACGGGCGGGCATGGCTCGATCATAACTAGATCGGCGACGGCGGCTTGGATCTCTGCGCTGACCAGGGTTCCGCCCGGTGCGGCCATGCTCATCAGTCGGGCAGCCAAGTTTACTTCGTCGCCCAGGATGCCGTAGGTGCGGCGGCTCACGCTGCCGTAGGCACCGCAGCGCATAATGCCCTGGCTAATGCCGATCTGGAGCGGGGGCAGCCCTGCCGCTACGACGGCCTCGCGCTGGAGCGCCAGGGCTGCCAGCACCGCACGGCGGGCGTCATCCTCGTGGGCCACCGGCGCGCCGAACGCGATGCAGAGGTAGCTCCCTTTGTCCCCAATCACGACCTGGAGCAGTGCGCCGTCGTAGCGAGTCAGCACGCCCTGCACTGTGCGGATGAACGTATCGAGCCGGGCGTGGGCGTCCGGCTCTGCGTCATAGTCGATCCCGGTGAAGCGCAGGAACAGCGCGACGGCTGGCCTCAACTCGGTGAGGAAGGTACTCTGTCCGGCCAACTCGCGTAAATAAACCGCCGGCAAGAGCCACGGTCGCAACATCACTGCGGAGAGTGCAGCGGACGGCAGTGCGGGCCACGGAGAAGGAGGCGTCGTTGAGGTAAAGCTGCCGAGCAGCGCGAACCGCTCGCCCCGGTCAGGATCATCGCGCCAGTCGATGATCTGCGCCGCCGCCCCCAATGCATAGACGGTCGGCTCATCGAGGAGGATCTCGCTCGCCTGCGCGTGATGCTCGGCGGCGGCCACACAGGCGAGGGTGTCTCCCGCCAGCAGATCAAGCGACTGGATCTCGGGGTCACCCACCACAAAGCGCCGGGCTGAACCACACGCCACCGCAACCTTCAGCGCCAGGGCCGTGGTGCCGCCTCCAGGCAGGGGAATGTGGGTGAAGGCCGACATCGCCCGCTGCATGCCAACCGCGCAGGCGACGGCGCGGTTGGCAGCCGGGCCGTCATCTGCGGCGAACCAGCAGGTGATCGCATCACCGGCAAAGCCGATCACGCTGCCGCGATAGGAGTCGACCTGCGCAATCAGCGCGGCATAGGTGGCGTTAATCTGGTCAGTGAGAGCCTCACTGCCCCGGCGCGGGCCAAGAGCTCGGCGCAGCACTTCGGTCAACGGGGTAAAGCCGGAGATATCCGCAAACAGGGCTGCGCCATCAGCAAGGTCAGGAAGGGGGATTCCGCATGCCAGTGCGTGGCACCGATCCTGTGAGAGATAGGCGGACATAGAGATCATTGATAGCTCGTGTTCCTAGCGCACTGTCGCCAGGTCTTCCGTTCACCAGGGTTCATGCGATGTCAGCCTCGCTCCCCTCACCCCCTGCCCCTCTCCCGCTCAGGGAGAGGGGGCTGGGGGGTGAGGGTTGCCCGACGACAGACTATAAAGTACCTGCGAACCATGCATTAGGCATGTTTCAAAATGGGCACATTCAGCGTGACAGTTCGTAGCGCAGGCTTCCAGCCTGCGGCGGTGTTGCTGGCCGCCTGGAAGGCGGCGCTACGTTCACGCCA
>CAIRFY010000039.1 GCA_903877945.1 uncultured Oscillochloris sp.
GGGGATGCCGCCCCATCCCACAGAGTCATTGTCGAAGCGAAAGGAGTCCCCGTTGCAGAATGTTGAGCGCCGCGTTCTCGTCTCTGTCCATCACCAGCCCGCACACGGGGCAGGTATGGACGCGCACGCTCAACGCCTTGGGGACAATCTCGCCGCAGGTAGAGCACAGCTTGGTCGTGTTCTTGGGGTTCACCAGAATCACCCGTCGCCCAGCTTCTTCCGCTTTGGCAACGGTCATCTGCATGAACTGTGTCCACGCCACATCCACGATGCTCTTGCGCATCCCACGGCTTCGGCCCATCTCCATCGGGGCCACGTCTTCAAACACGATCACCTGATAGGCGTTCACCAGCGTGCGGCTCTCCTTGTGGGCGAAGTCGCTGCGCCGGTTGGCGATCCGCTCATGGATGCGGGCCAGGATGCCCTTTTGCTTGGCATTCTCCGGCCAGTTTTGGGCGTTCTTGGCCGCATCCTTGCGCTGCGGGACACGTTTCAGGTCGGCCTCGTCGCGCCGGTAGAAGCGCGGGTTCGGGATGGGCGGCTTTCCATTCGAGAGCGTGGCGAAGTTGTGCAGCCCCACATCCACACCTACCACGTCGCCCGTGGGCGGCAACGGCTCGGCCTCCGTCTCGCACGAAAAGCAGGCGAACCACGTGCCGGTGCGCGACCGGGTGAGCGTGACCGTTTTGGGCGTGCCCTCCACAGGCCGGTGCAAGACAACATGCACCGCACCGACTTTCGAGAGGATGAGCCGCTCACCTTCCCGCCGCACGCCATTGCCGTATTGCGGATAGGTTATCGAGTCGTACCTACCGAAGCCTTTGTAGCGCGGAAAACCGACTTCTGCGGCACCCTCTTTCACCCGACGAAAGAAGGCGTGAAATGCGAGATCCACCCGCACGCTGATGTTCTGGAGAACCTGGCGATGCACGAGCTTCAAGGCAGGCCGCGTCAGCTTCCAGATAGGGAGCAACGCCTGTGTGTCGTACAAGCGCAGACTCTCGCCCCGCTCCTCATACGCCCGCTTGCGCTCGGCAAGCGTCTCGTTGTAGACCCAGCGGCTTTCCTCACGCTGTTGCTCAAGGATGCGCCGCTGGCCGTTCGAGAGGTAGATCCGGTATTTGAAGCTCTTGCGCATATTTTAAGTATACCACGGCTTCGTTTAAAAAGCAAATTCGTTCGCATATCAGTCGTTGGGCTAAAGCCGCTAAAGCGGGTGAAGCCCTTATATCCCAGGGCTAAAGCTCCTGGGCTTTACGGGCTATTTCTGTAAGAGCCGGATTAAGCGCTTGCGCCGTATGGAAACACCGCAATATCGCTTACGAGTCGACAACATTCGGGTCTTTTACGATATTACGGGTGGCGATGTCGAGATCATTGCCGTCATTGATAAAGCGGCGGCGGCGGCTTGGCTAGCCCGCGAAGGCATACTGGCTGAGGATCCATCACACTCTGATGAGTATGCGGAGGATGAACCTGATGCGAACGATTAGTGTTGCCGATTTACAGCATGAGGCAGCGCGGTATCTTGCCCTTGCCGCAGAAGAAGATATCGTTATTCTGCAAGATGGTAAGCCAGTCGCCCTGCTCCGTGGATTTTCGGAAGCTGATGATCGTCTTGACTATCAGATAGAAACCCATCCGCTCTTCTTAGAGCGCGTTCGCCGCGCCCGAAAAGCCTTTCACGCCGGGCAGAGCGAGCGGCTTGACGATATTCGCGACGAGCTTTTACAGGCAGACGACCCGATCTAGTCTGCCATGCGTTTTGCCGACTCAATCTGCGGTGTAGCCTATGTAGCACGGAACCCACTATGCCCCTCGCCAACGCCGTCGCCAACCCCATCATCAACGACCCCTTCGCCGAGCCGGGACAGCACTACGATTTCAGTGGCGAATCGCCAACGCTGCGGGCGGGCCGTCGGCCAGCAGGCTACGTGCGTGGCAACAAGTCCCAGGTGCGCAGCCTCGCCCAACAAGATGTCATCCCGCTCGATCTCGTGGCCTCCGTCCGAGCGCGGATCACAGCTTGGCGCGAGGGCGGCTACCAGGGCGTCACCCGCATTACTGCTGAGTTGCTGCGCCACTGGAATGCCCCCGACCGTCAGCGCCGTCTCTTCTTCGCCCAGCGCGAGGCCGCTGAGACGGCGATCTGGCTGGGTGAGGCGTCACCCGCTGCCAAGGCCGGGATTGATGTCCCCAAGGATGGCGGGGCGTTCACCCGCTACTGCCTGAAAATGGCGACGGGTAGCGGCAAAACGACGGTGATGGGCATGCTGATCGCCTGGAGCGTGCTGAACAAGGTGCAGCACCGCCAGGACAAGCGGTTCTCCGACGCCGTGCTGATCGTCGCGCCCAACCTCACGGTCAGGCAACGGCTCCAGGTGCTTATCCCCAGCCACAGCGATAACTACTACGAGCGCTTTGACCTTGTGCCCCCGGCGCTGTTGCCCCAACTGGGGCGCGGCAAGTTCTTCATTACCAACTGGCATCTCTTCCAGCCCCAGGACGACACCGGTACCCGCAGCGTTGTCCAGCTTGGCCCGGAGAGCGATACGGCGTTCTGTAGCCGCGTGCTGCGCGATCTTGGCCCCAAGGGGAATCTCCTCGTGGTCAACGACGAGTCCCACCACGCCTACCGCATCCAGTACAACCAGGAGCCGCCCCTGCTCCAGATGCTCGGTGAAGGCACGGGCGTGCGGCGTAAGGTGCGCGTGGAGGGCACCACCAACGAGGAGAACAAGGAAGCGACGGTCTGGATCGGCGGGCTTGACCGCATTCATCGCGTGCGCGGCATCAACCTCTGCCTTGACCTCTCGGCCACGCCGTACTACATCAGTGGCAGCGGGCGCGAGGAGGGGACGCCCTTCGACTGGATCGTCAGCGATTTTGGCCTGGTGGACGCGATTGAGAGCGGGCTGGTCAAGGTGCCCCGTATCCCCATCGACGACAACAGCGGCGACGCCCGCCCGCGTTACTTCAATCTGTGGGAGCATATCAAGGTCACGCTGCCCAAAAAGACGACGAAGGGCGACCAGGGCGGCGATGCGCTGATGCAGATTCTCATTGGCGTCGAGGGAGCCCTGGCGACCCTGGCCAGCGAGTGGAAGAAGACGCTCGATACCTGGGGTGAGGCCGGTCGCGCCACCCCGCCGGTGCTTATCCTGGTCTGCAACGACACGGCGACGGCCAGCGTCATTCATCGCTATATCGCCGACGGCAAGCTACTGCCCGATCTCAAGAACCAGATCGGTCAACCCGAGATAACCATCCGCATTGACTCGCGCCTGCTGGAGCAGGCCGAGTCGCGCAACGAGGGCGAGAGCCGCACGGACGCCGCCGAGCGCCTGCGCGAACTGCTGGCGACCGTGGGCAAGCCCGGTACATCGGGCGAGCAGATCCGCTGCGTGGTCAGCGTGGGCATGCTTACGGAGGGGTGGGATTGTACCAACGTGACGCACATCTTGGGACTGCGCGCCTTCACCTCGCAACTCCTCTGCGAACAGGTCGTTGGGCGTGGACTCCGTCGCTCCAGCTACGACGACCTGAGCCAGCCGGAGTTTGTGGATGTCTACGGCATTCCCTTCCAAGCCATCCCGGTGCAGGAGGTCAAGGCGACTACAGCGAAGCCGCCGCCGGATATTCGCACAGTGCGGGCTATGGCCGAGCGCGAGCCGATGACGATCATCTTCCCGCGTGTCACCGGCTACCTCAGCGACATCCGCGAATACGTCACCGCTGACATCGCGGGCCTGCCGATGCTCAAGGTCACGCCGACTGCCGAGCCGACCCAGGTAACGGCCAGCGCACCCGTGGGCCAGATGGTGGGCATTATGGCGGTGTCGCCCTCGGTGATGCACGAGCGCAGCCTGTTCTATCAGGTACATCGGCTCCAGAGTACCGCCTTCCGCATCGCGGCCCAGATCGTCAAGGACTTTCACCAGGACGCGAACCGCCAGCAGTTATTCCCCCAGGTGCTGCGCCTGGTCAATGCCTACATTGCCGACCGGATCGAGCTGAGCGACGAGGCCAAAATTCAGGATGTCGCCCTGGCCAAGTACCAAACCGAGATCGCGGAGCGGGTTCGCACCGCACTGCGCTCGGTGACGCCGGAGGGCACACCGCCCATCCTGCCCGTCCTCGACAGCTACCGGCCCATCGGCAGCACCGCCGATGTCGTCTTCACCACGACCCGTAAGGTCTGGCCCACGACCAAGAGCCACGTCTCGCACGTGGTAGTGGAGTCAAGCTGGGAGAAGCGGGCGGCGCAAGTCGTGGAGTCGCACCCGAACGTGCGCTTCTACGTGCGTAACTACAAGCTCGACTTCACCATCCCCTACCGCTTCGCCGAGTCCAACCATCTCTACGTGCCCGACTTCATCGTTATGCTGAAGAAAGACCCCGCCGATCCCGCCAGCCCGCAACTCTCTTTCATCCTGGAAATCAAGGGCGAGGAGGATGAGAAAGATCGGGCCAAGGCCGCCGGTGCCCGTCGCTGGTGCGATGCGGTCACCTACGCGGGCCAGTGGGGACGCTGGCACTACGAGGTCTGCAAGGACGTGGACTATCTCAGGACGAAGCTGGATGAGGTGGTGAGCGTGAGGATGTAGCTGCTAAGATACCAGCGAGGGGTTACCGTATCTGTATCGCAGTCTCATATAGCAATCCTATGGGAGATGTTGTGTGGAGTCGAGGCTTTAGCCGGAGAGCACCGCCTAAAGGCTCGACTCCTCTTCACAACCCGGATAGGATTGCTATACAAAGGCAACTAAGGCAATAGAGCAAAAGTCACCCTGTCATGCATGTCACGCTGAGCGAA
>CAIRFY010000040.1 GCA_903877945.1 uncultured Oscillochloris sp.
AGTCACCGAGTCACCGAGTCACCGAGTCACCGAGTCACCGAGTCACCGAGTCACCGAGTCACCGAGTCACCGAGTCACCGAGTCACCGAGTCACCGAGTCACCGAGTCACCGAGTCACCGAATCTCCCTTTCACTGGTCGATCCGCTGAGCTAGACAGGCTCCGTATCGCTGCCGACGCCGGGCGGCTGGCCTTCATTGAGGGTGAGCCAGGGATTGGCAAGACACGTCTGGCCGAGGAGTTTCTATCCCGGCGCGGCGGGTTGGTTCTGGTGGGTGAGGCCCGCGAGCTTGAGCAGAGCCTGCCCTACCAGCCGGTGGTGACAGCTCTGCGCGGCCTCGTCGCCCGCTCCGACTGGCCCTCGTTACGCGGGCGTCTGGCCCTTGACCCGCTCTGGCTGCGCGAGGTGGCCCGCCTGCTGCCCGAGTTGCTCTCTGTCCCTGACAGGCTGCCTCCCGCTGACGAGTCACGTCTCTGGGAGGCTCTGGCCCGCCTGCTGGTCGCCCTGTCCCGCGTCGAGCCATTGGCCCTGCTCATCGACGATCTCCAGTGGGCCGACGCCACGACCCTCGGGTTGCTCGGCTACCTGCTGCGCCGGGTGGTCGGTACGCCGATGGTCATCCTCGCCACCGCTCGCCCGTCTGACCTACGCTCACCCCTGGGTGGCCTCATCAGCGCTCTGCTGCGCGAGGGTCGCGTGGAGCAATTGAGCCTGAGCCGCCTAGCTCCCGACGACACCCTGGCCCTGGCCCGCAGTCTCAGCCCGATCTACGCCCAGCCCCTGGCTAGTTGGCTCGACCGCAGTGCCGAGGGCAACCCCTACATCATCAGCGAACTGGTAAGCTACGCCCGCAGCAGCGGCCTGCTGGTCGGCGGCGGCACCCTCAACCTGAGCGCCCTCTCTGCCGACCCGGTGGTGCCGCAGACGGTCTACAGCCTGATCCAGGGACGATTGATCCGGCTCTCCGAGGGGGCGCGGCGCGTGCTGGATGCGGCGGTGGCCGTTGGCCGCGAGTTCGAGTTTGATGTGGCCGCCCGTGCGGCGGCGCTCTCCGAGGGAGCCGCGCTTGACGCCCTGGACGAATTGCGCACGGCACGATTGGTGCGCCCCTTGGACGACGGGCGCTTCGCTTTTGACCACAGCCTGACGATGGAGGTGGCCTACCGCGAGGTGAGTGAGCCGCGCCACCGCCTGCTGCATCGCCGGGTGGGCGAAGCCCTGGAGTCCCTGCACCGCGACCGGCTAGACGCATCGGCGGGCCTGATTGCCTCGCACTTCGCTGAGGGCGGTGCCCCTGAGCGAGCGGCGACCTACGCGGTACGCGCCGGTCGTCGGGCGGCTCTGGTGGCTGCCTGGGCCGAGGCGGCCGCCTTCTACGAGCAAGCTCTGACCGGCACGCCTGACGCTGGTCGCCCGACCCTGCTCCTGGCCCTTGGCGAGGCTCTGCACAATGCCGGGGAGATCGCCCGCGCCGCCGAGCGCCTGCGCGAGGCGCTCGACACCGCCCGCGTACCCGCCGACGCTCACGCCGCCCGCCTCGCCCTGGCCCGCACCATCCTCTCGCAGGGTCGCTATGCCGAGATGATCGATCTGGTGCGTCCGCTCCACGGCTCACCGGTGCCCAGCGAGGCGGTGGCCGCCCTCTTTCTCTGGGGCACCGCTCTCTCGCTAGAAGGTGCCGACCTAGCCGGGGCCGCCGAGCGCCTGCGCGCCGCCGAGTCTCTGATCGCCGAGCAGCCCGCTGGTGGCGATCTTACCGCCTTGGCCCAGGTGCGCTTCGAACTGGGCAGCGTCATGGCCCAGCAGGGCGACCTGGTGCGCGCTATTGCCTGCTATCACGAGGCTATGGTCGTGGCCGATGGCGACTCCGCCGCCGGGACGAGTACCACCCCCTGGCGTGTCCTCGCCCGCAATAACTTGGCCTACCACGTGCTCCTGTTAGGCGATCTTGACTTAGCGGAGCGGCATATCGCTGATGCTACGGCAATTGCGGAGGAGCGCGGTGCGATCTCGCTCCAACCCTACCTCTTCTCCACCGCCGGCGAAATCGCCCTGGCCAGGGGCGATCTCGCCGAGGCTGATCGGCTGTTCGGCCTCGGCATGGCCATTGCCGAGCGCCTGCACATCCCCGAGCGCATTGCTGGCTTGGGCGCGAACCTGGGCCTGGTGGCCTTGCGCCGTGGAGAATACCCCCTAGCCATCCACCACCTCTCCACTGCCCTCACCCGCGCCGACTCCCTGGGCACCCGCCACCTCGCCGCCCAGATCCGTGTCTGGCTGGCTCCCCTGCTCCCCCCCGCCGATGCCCACGCTGCCTTGGCCGAGGCTCGCGCCATTGCCGAGAGCGGCGGTCGCACGCGCATTCTTGAGCAGATTGAGCGGCTTGAACGACTATAAATCTGTGCGGCCCTCACCCCCTGCCCCTCTCCCTAGGGAGAGGGGAGTAGATCGCATCCTGCTGCGGAATACTCCCCCTCTCCCCCTGGGAGAGGGGGCTGGGGGGTGAGGGCTGCGTGGCGACAAACTGTAAAGTACCTACCGCAAAAGTCGCGCCGTCACGCAGAGCAAAGCGAGAGTCTTTGCGTCTTTGCGCCTTTGCGTCGAACGTATGATTATCGTGTGACGCAAAGACGCGAAGACGCAAAGAAAACGAAGACAGCGTGACTTTTGCGGTAGTGCATAAATAATGTTCACGCTCATGTTCACGCCGCGTTGACGCCCCGCCTGTATGCTGTGATTACACGAGCGCAGTGCTCTCAGAGATTACACATACAGGAGTTATAATTATGAGCTGGGTCATCGATTCTTCTCACTCGTCCATTCAGTTCTGGGTTCGCCACCTCGCCATTTCCAAGGCTCGCGGCGTCTTCGAGACCTTCACTGGCACTGTCGATTTTAACGAGGTCAACCCCGCTGCCTCTACGGTCAGCGTTCAGGTTGATGCGAATAGTATCAACACCAAGGATGAGAAGCGCGATGGTCACCTCAAGTCGCCCGACTTCTTCGATGTGGCGAACTTCCCCTCCCTTACCTTCGTAAGTAAACGGGTTGATGTGGTAGACGCAACCCACGGCAAAATCGTCGGCGACCTGACTATTCGCGGGGTGACGAACGAGGTCACGCTAAACACCGAGTACAACGGCCAGTCGAAATCGCCCTGGGGCACCACCAGCGCCGGTTTTAGCGCCGAGACCAAGATCAGCCGCAAGGACTGGGGCCTGGTCTGGAACGCGCCCCTGGAGACCGGCGGCGTCCTGGTTGGCGACGATGTGACGATCAACATCGAGCTGGAGATCGTCAAGCAGGTTCCTGCTGAGGTAGCCGCCTAATACGGATTGCTACACACCGAAGCGCCCACCATATCGCCAGCAGTGCTGGCG
>CAIRFY010000041.1 GCA_903877945.1 uncultured Oscillochloris sp.
GCCTCAGGCAGGCCGCGCAGGCGGCCTTCGTCACCCGTAGCCGGGGGCTTCAGCCCCCCGGCGGGCGGTGCCTGACAGCGTGCCTTATGCGGTAGTGCGATTATACCTTGTGACTACCCTCACTATCAACGACACGTCCGTGGAGTCCAAGGTCGGCGAGCTGAACGTCTGGTTCAGCTTGTCGCGGGGCGAGGCACGGCAATCCTCCCGATGTTACAATAAACATCTCCGCCACCACGAAGAGATGGGTATGTGGCCGACGAGACGTTCTCGCCATATCATTGATATAGGCTCCCTATGCGGATCCTCATCGTTGAAGATGAAGCCCTGATTGCCCGCGATCTTGCCACCACGGTCGAGTCGTTTGGTCATGCCGTCGTTGGGGTAACCAGCTCAGGCGAGGATGCACTGACGCTGGCGGCAACGCAGCAGCCGGATTTAGTGCTGATGGACATCCGCCTATCTGGCTCGCTTGATGGGATCGCCACCGCTCAGCAGATGCACATCCCGACGGTCTATCTGACGGCCCACGCCGATGATGAGACGATGCGGCGAGCCGCCACCACACAGCCGGCGGGCTATTTGCTCAAGCCCTTCGACGAGCGCGCCCTCTGGAGTACGCTGGAGCTGGCCGCTCATCGATCATATCTGGAACACCAGCTTCAGATCAGCGAGGCATCGCTGCGCGAACGCAACGCCGAGTTGGAGGTCGTGCTTCGCGCACAAGAGCGCCGCATCATTGAGCTGAGCATCCTCGGCAACCTCGGTCGGGCGCTGACGAGTTGCGCCACCGTGGAGCAGGGATATACCGTCATCGCACACGCGGCGCAGCAGCTCTTCCCCGAGGTGGCGGGGGGACTCTATGTGGCATGCCATACGCCGAACACCCTTGATCCGGTGGTTGTCTGGGGTTCTGCCCCGCACCCGCACCCGCCCCTGCATGCCGCGCACTGTCGGGTGCTGCGCGAGCAGCGGAATTTCCTGGGGGCCGGAACCTGCGGCGGCTGCCGCTGTGAGGCGCTTCCGCCCGGCATGTCTACCGATGCGCTGTGTGTACTGCTCTCGGTTGCGGGCGAAACCCTTGGTGTGATCCACACACACCTCATGACCCCTGATTCGACTGGTGTCGCGAAGGCGCTTCAGCGGCAGCTCGCTATGGCCCTCGGCGAGCAGGCGGCCCTCGGGCTGGCCAACGTGCGCCTGCGGGCCACCCTGCGCGAACAGGCTATTCGCGACCCGCTCACCGGGCTGATGAACCGGCGCTATCTGGAAGAAACCCTGATGCGTGAGCTGCGCCGCGCCTCGCGTGACTGCTACCCGGTGGGGGTGATCATGCTCGATGTGGATCACTTCAAGCGGATCAATGATACCTATGGTCACGATGCCGGCGACTCGGTGCTGCGTGCGCTGGGCGTGCTGCTAGGCGGCATGGTGCGGGCCGAGGATGTGGCATGCCGCTACGGCGGAGAGGAATTCGTCCTCATCCTGCCGGCAGCCCCCATAGCAGTGGTCGCTGACCGTGCTGAGGCCATCCGCAATGCGATTAGTTCGCTGGAGATTGCGCACGACAATCTGGCGCTGCCGCCGATTACGGCTTCGCTGGGGGCGAGTGTGGTGGCGAACCCGCAGGCCAGCATCAGCGATGCCCTTGCGCAGGCCGACGCCGCGCTCTACGCCGCCAAACGTGCCGGGCGCAACCGCGTGGTCACGCAAGAGCCAGACTGATTGCCCGTGCATGTGGATTTAAGAGCAAAAAATTACGAATAAGCTGATCTCGCACCGGCCTTGCCCCCTCACCCCCTGCCCCTCTCCCCGTGAGGGAGAGGGGAGATTCTGCACCAGGACGCATCCAATCTCCCCCTCTCCCGCTCAGGGAGAGGGGGCTGGGGGGTGAGGGCTGAGCGGCGGCAGATCCCTTAAAAGTATTGGATTTAGGAGGCCACTGGTGCAGCCCACCTACTACTCACGCTGGAAGCGCTTCAGCATCGCCCCGGTGGCTGTTCTCGTGGCCTTCGGAGTTCGCCTGCTGCTTGTCCCGCTCACGGGCCGCGAGGGTCCCTTTCTGCTCTTTTTTGGCGCGGTTATGCTCAGCGCCTGGGTGGGCGGGAACGCCGCCGGTATCGCCGCGACGATCATGACCGCGCTGCTCGTCGGACCCTTCTTTCTGATTTCCGACGCACAGTTCGGCATGAGTCCGGTCGGCCTCAGCATCCTGATCGTGTTGTTCGCAATTGACGGCTTGCTGATTACGATGATCACCGGCCAGCTCCAGTCCACGGCGGCCCGTGCAACGCGCCACGAGGCCGAACTCAGCTTGCTGATTGATGGGGTTCAGGACTACGCCATCTTCCTGCTCGATCCGATGGGCTTTATCGTGAGCTGGAACCGGGGTGCCGTTCGTATCAAGGGCTATGAGGCGGCGGAGATGATCGGTCAGTCCTTCACGCGCTTCTATACGCCCGAGGATGTCGCGGCGGGACTGCCGCAGGCGGCGCTGCGCACGGCGGCGACGGGTCGCTACGCGGGTGAGGGCTGGCGCGTGCGCAAGGACGGTACCCGCTTCTGGGCCAGCGTGGTCATTACCCCGCTCCGTGACGCGACTGGTCATCTGACCGGCTTTGCCAAGGTGACCCGTGACGTGACCGAGCAGCGCCGTCAGGCGGAGGCGCTGCGCGCCGCGCACGACGAACTGGAGGCGCGTGTGGTCGAGCGTACTGCCGCCCTCGCCAGCGCCAACGCCCTTCTGGAGCGCCAGACCCAGGCGCTGATGACGAGTGCTGACAGTCTGCGCGACTCACTTCACGAGAAAGAGATCCTGCTCAAAGAGATCCACCACCGGGTCAAGAATAATCTGCAAGTGGTGATGAGCCTGCTGCGCCTGCAAAGCCGCCAGGTAACCGACCCGCACGCCACCGCCGCCCTACGCGACAGCCGCCAGCGGGTCGAGGTGATGGCGATGGTTCACGAGTTGCTCTATCGCACGGGCGACATGGCCGTAATCAACGCTGCCGCCTACATCCGGCAATTCAGCACCCAGTTGCTGCGGGTCTACGGTGTTGCGTCCGACCAGGTGATACTATCGCTGTCCATTGAGGAGATTGGACTGACTCTGGATCAGGCGGTGCCGTGTGGGCTAATCATTAACGAACTGCTCTCCAATAGCCTCAAGTACGCCTTTCCCGATGGGCGACATGGCACCGTCGGGATTATCCTGCAAGCCAGTCCTCCTGATATGCTGACACTCAAGGTCTGGGATACGGGCGTTGGGCTGTCCACGGATACACCCTTCCCTCCCCTCACATCGCTCGGAGTCACGTTGGTACACGACCTCGTACACCAACTGCACGGCACCACTGTTACCGAGTACAACGCGGGGGTCTCTGTCACGATCACGTTCCCGCAGGGCATAGTGTCGAAACCGATCACAACAGCACAAGGTAGCGCCTCATGACATCCAAAACTATTCTGATCGTCGAAGACGAAGCAGTCATCGCGCGCGACTTGCAGTTCCTACTGGAAGATCTTGGGTATTGTGTGTCGGCCATCGCGACCACGGCAGATGAGGCGCTTATGCACATCGGTGCATCACTGCCGGATCTGGTGCTGCTGGATATTCGACTGGCCGACGGATCGGATGGTATTACCGTCGCCGAGACGATTCTCACACACTGGGAGATTCCAGTGATTTTCCTCACCGCGCACGCAGATGCGGCCACGGTCGCACGGGCGGCGGCGACGGTGCCCTATGGCTACCTGCTCAAACCCTTTCACGAGCGTGAGGTGGCAATCGGTGTGCAGATGGCCCTCGCCAAGAGCGCCAGCGACCAGCGCCTACGGGTCAACGAGCGCCTCTTCTCCACCACTCTCCACAGCATTGCAGAGGGGATCATCATCATTGATGCGACCAGCCGGGTCGCCTTCCTCAACCCCGCTGCCGAGTCACTTACCGGCTGGTCACGGCATGAGGCGGTCGGTCGCTCGCTCACCGACGTCTTCGTCGTCCAATCTGTAGACGGGTGTGCGCCCATCAGCGTTCTGATCGGCGTGGCGATGGAGCAGGGCCGAATCATGACGCTGCCGGAGAACTGTACCATGATCCCACGGACGGGGGCGGTGCGCTATGTCGCCAATAGCATCGCCCTTCTGGTCGATGCTATCGGCAGGGTTCAGGGTGCCGTGATAGTCTTTCAGGACGTGACTGCGCAACGAGATGCAGCGGCAGCCCACCAGGCGCTAGAGAGCAAACTGGTCGAGGCGCAGCGCCTGGAGAGCCTGGGCTTGCTGGCGGGCAGTATTGCCCACGATTTCAACAACATTCTCACAAGTGTGCTTGGCCACGTAGATCTCGCCATCGATCTCCTCCCGACGGGGTCGGAGGCAAACGTGTACCTCGCCCGCGCCAGCAGCGGCATCTGGCAGGCGGCTAGTCTGACGAAACAGCTAATGACCTACGCCGGCAAGGATGAGATCCATATGGGCGCAGTCTCTCTGAATACTATCGTGTCTGAGCTGATCGATCTGCTCCACGGGTCACTGATGCGCAGTGTAGACCTCCATGTCAATCTCGAAGCAAATCTGCCGCCGGTGCGTGGCGATAGCACCCAGATCCGTCAGGTAGCGATGAACCTCCTGATCAACGCCGCCGAGTCCAGCACCAAGATCACGAGTCAGGTAACCGTCTCCACCAGCCTTGCGGAACTCACCCCGGCGCTGCGCGAACACCTGGTATTTGGCGATGTGGCGGCCCCCGGCCCGCACCTCTGCCTGAGCGTCTGCGATACCGGCGATGGAATGGCACCGGCGACCCTGACAAAGATTTTTGACCCGTTCTTCACCACCAAGATCACCGGACGTGGACTCGGACTTGCGGCGGTTCAGGGGATCGTGCGCCAGCACCGAGGCGCCCTGCGAGTCACGAGCGCCGTCGGCCAGGGCACCACTTTCGAGGTCTTTCTCCCGGTGGACGATCATGCACACGTAGGGTGTTAAGGTTAATACGTTTCACATAACGAATCTACTGTCGCTCAGCCCTCACCCCCTAGCCCCCTCTCCCCGTGAGGGAGAGGGCAGGGGGTGAGGGTTCAGGATCGTAGTAGGCGCTTCAGCGCCTGTGCGGCTGAAGCCGCCACTACGAACATCACAAACTGTAACGTATCCTTGAACCTTGTTTATGTTGACAAAAAAGGTTGTCATGCCTGCACCACGCCCATCACGCGCCCAGCTTGTCAGGGAGAACCGTGTCTTGCGAGCCCGCCTCGCCGAGGCGGAGCGGGCGTTGGCAATGCAACACCACAACGAGCAGCGCGTGCAAGAGCAGAATACGGTGGCAGAGCAACAGACCAGTTCGATGGATGTCACCGAACGTATGCGCGCCGAAGCGGCGCTACAGGAAAGCGAACGCAAATTACATGCGCTCTTCGATCTGTTCCCGGTGGGCGTGTCCATCCTTGATGCCGAGCGGCGGATCGTCTTTGTGAACCCGGCATTGGAACAGATTCTGGATATTGAACACAAAATACTTCTGCAAGGCGGGTACCGCACCCGTCGCTATCTCCGACCAGATGGGACGCCGATGCCGACCGAGGCGTTTGCCAGCACACGGGTATTTGCCGAGCAACGGGCCATCCACGGTGTCGAGACGGGCATCGTCAAGGAAGACGGTCAGGTGGTGTGGGTCAGTGTGAGCGCGGTTCCGGTTACATTTCACGATTGGCACGTGATTATCGTCAGCGTAGACATCACCGAGCGCCGACACTCCGAGGACGCGCTGCGCGAGAGCCGACAGAATCTTGAGTCATTGATCGAGAATACTGATGGCAGCATCTGGTCGGTGGACACCCAGTACCGGCTGATCGTGGCCAACCGCATGTACCACGACAATGTCCGTGCGGCACTTGGGCGAAGTCAAAATCCAGGGGAGTGTGTGCTGGCACCGGAGTTGCCACAGTCTGCTCTGGAGGAATGGCGTGATTACTATGACCACGCCATGCGTCACGGGTCGTTCAGCGTTGAGACATCCACACGCTTTACGACCACACCGCATACGGTGGAATATCGTCTGAGTCCGATCACCACCGTGACCGGGCAGATCGTGGGAGTCACGATCTTTGGCCGCGACATTACCGAGCGTAAACAGGCCGAGGTCGCATTACACCAGGCGATGGAGGCGCTCACGCACGCCAATACGAATCTGGAGCGTCAGGCCCAGGAGTTACTGGCGAATGCAAAGAGCCTGCGCACCGTGCTGCACGAGAAAGATGTGCTGCTCAAAGAGATTCACCACCGGGTCAAAAATAACTTGCAGGTAGTGATGAGCTTGCTCCGCCTCCAGAGTCGCCAGGTGCGCGATGTGCAGGCGTTAGCCGCGCTGCGCGACAGTCGCCAGCGCGTCGAGGTGATGGCCCTCGTCCACGAGCTGCTCTACCGCACCGGCGATCTGGCCACAATCGATACAAAGCAGTATCTTCACCATCTCACGACTCGGCTCACCCAGATCTACACGACGGCACCCGACCAGATCTCGCTGTCAGTCGCCATCGAGGGGGTGTGGCTAAGCTTGGATCAGGCCGTGCCGTGCGGGCTGATCGTCAGCGAGCTGTTTACCAATAGCCTGAAGTATGCCTTTCCCGATGGGCAGCGCGGGGTGATCGGGGTCGCTCTGCGCGCCACCAGCCCAGACGTGATCACCCTGACGGTCTGGGATACGGGGGTCGGGCTGCCCACCAGTGCCGAAGTGACCCAGCTTCCATCACTGGGGATGACTCTCGTTCACGACCTGGTGCGTCAGCTTCGTGGCACCGTCGTCATCACAAGCGACGCGGGCGTCACGGTTACGATCACCTTCCCACACAGCGCGGCGTCGATCTAGGAGCAACACTTTTCAGATCAAGAAGTCTGCTGCCGGACAGCCCTCACCCCCAGCCCCCTCTCCCTGAGCGCATATCTTTACCCACATCTGTTTTTACCGCAATACACTGCGGTTTATCGGCTCCTCCGAGATCGCTGTGGGGCTGAAGCCCCCGGCTCCATGTGCGACGCCCGCCTTGCGGGCTGTCCGAGCCCGCGCATGCGGGCGTCGTACCCGTAGCCGGGGGCTTCAGCCCCACGGCGGCGGCGACATTCGCAGAAATGTGGGTAAAGATATGCCCTGAGCGGGAGAGGGGATCCGGCAGCTTCCTGGCGCGGAATTTCCCCTCTCCCCGTGAGGGAGAACAGATCACGCCTACATATAAAAGGCGAAGACCCAGGACTCGAAGACGAAGGCGATCAACCCCGTCACGGCGATCAGCAGCATAACCCGGCGGGCTTCGTCGGTTATCTCGGGCATTGGTAGCTCCTCAATTCAGACCTCGCATCCCTACGCATATGCCTATTGTACCGCTGATCTCGCGATCTGTGAACGACGGCGCAACTCCCCGCAGGGCATGAGCAAAGTCAGATCCGGCCCCCTCACCCCCTGCCCCTCTCCCTCACGGGGAGAGGGGAGATTCCGCAGCAGGACGTATCCGACTCCCCCTCTCCCGTTCAGGGAGAGGGGGCTGGGGGGTGAGGGCTGTCCGGCGA
>CAIRFY010000042.1 GCA_903877945.1 uncultured Oscillochloris sp.
CCCAGCCCCCTCTCCCTGAGCGGGAGAGGGGGAGTCGGAGGCATCCTGCTGCGGAATCTCCCCTCTCCCCGTGAGGGAGAGGGGCAGGGGGTGAGGGCTGAGCGGCAGCAGACTCCTTACTTGAAAAGTATTGCTACTAGAAGGGCACCTCCTCCTCGGCAACCTCCGTCGGGGCGTCAACCTGCTCGGGGCGTGGGTCGAGGAACATCACCTCCTGGGCGCGCACGAAGGTGCGGTAGCGGGTCTGGCCGCTCTCTTTATCGACCCAACTGTCATTGCGCAGGTTGCCGACCACCCGGACGCGGCGGCCCTTGTGCAGATAGGTGTTGCACAGCTCGGCGAGGTGCTCCCAGGTCTCAATGTGGGTCCAGTCGGTTTCGTAGAGCCGGGCACCCTGCTCATCCTGGCCGGCCGAGCGTTTGGTGGCCAGGTTAAAGCGGCACAGCGCCTTGCCGCTCGACAGAAAACGCATCTCCGGGTCGGCTCCCAGGCGGCCGATCAGCTCGACTTGGTTCAGAGTTCCCTTGATTGCGTTCACGGCGATCCTCCTGTAGATGGGCCGAGCGTCTCCGTCGGCTCGCGTAGGCCAACACATCTGTCGGCGTCGCTATCTGTACCGGGTAGGGGCGCGGGAAGGTTACGCCTTTGCGCCGAGCTTTGCGGGGACGTATAATGGCCTGATGTGATGTTTCACCATAGGCGATCTAGCTATGCAACCAACTACGATGGAAGCCCTGCTTGATCTGAGCCGTCTCGTCTGTGCATCTCTTGACCTGAATGAGGTGCTTGACCGGGTGATCGCGGCTGTTGCAGACCTGAGTGGGGCCGAAGAAATCTCGATAATGCTGCTTGATGATCGCAGCGATCACCTGATCATCGTTGCGTCGCAGGGGATTGACCGGCAGATCTGTGAGCGTCTGCGTCTGCGGGTTGGCGATGGGATCGCTGGCTGGGCGGTGCTACACGGCCAGTCGGTTCATGTGGTGAATCCGGCCAGAGACCCGCGCTACACACAGCTCATGCCTGATGCGCAACAGGTGCTCTTTTCGCTGCCGCTGCGGGTTCACGACCGCACGCTCGGCGCGCTGAACCTGTCTCGGCGCTTCAGCTCTGAGCCGTTTAGCCCCGATGTGATACAGGGGGTCGAGATTTTTGCTGGCCACGCCGCAATCGCGATTGCAAACGCAAACGCGACCTCAGCTCTGCGCTATGCCGCCGCCCGTGAGCAGCGCTCACGGGATCTGACGACGGCCCTCAGCCAGTTGGCCAACATCTGTAACGCCATAATTGACCAGGATCGGGTGCTTGACTTCATCCTTGAGCAACTGGCCCGCTTTGTGGCCTACGACTCGGCAGGGGTCTTTCTTTTTCACGATGTTCAGTACGCCCGACTGGTGGCTGGGCGCGGTTATCACCACGAGAACGGCCAGGTTATTGTGTTCATGTCCGGGCCGGGTTCGCCCGCCTGGGTTGTTGAGCATAACCATCAGACCGTCTACATCCCCGATGTCCAGCAAATTGCCGACTGGCAAAGCGTGTCCAACAGCGGGATCATCCGGGCCTGGATTGGCGTACCCCTGCTGGTCAACGAGGACACGATTGGCGTGATGACCATCGACAAATGGACTCCCGACGCCTTCGACACCGCTGATGTGCAGGTGGCCCAGATGTTTGGCGACCACATGGCGGTTGCGATCAATAACGCCCGGCTGCTACGTGAGGCAAAGACGAGATCGAGCCAACTCCATGTGATCCATCAGTTGAGTGAGCAACTAAACGCGATCAGCGATGTGCAGACTCTGCTCGATAAGGTGGCGGGCCTCTTACATCGCTCCTTTGGCTATTACCAGGTGGGGATCGCACTGATAGAGGGCGATTATCTGGTGCTGAGGGCGGCGCGGGGGATTGTGAACGATGTCGCCGAGTTTGGCGCATTTAAGAGCATCAGCATGCTGCGCGGGTTGACGGGTTGGGTGGCCCGTCACGGCGAGACGTTGCTGGTGCATGATGTGTCCAAGGATCCGCGCTACGTTGCGGTGGATCGCCTGAGCGACACGCGCTCGGAGCTGATTGTGGCGATCCGGCAAGGCCAGACGATCTTAGGCGTCATCGACATTGAGGGTAATATCAGCGGAAGCTTTAATCAGAGCGATGTCTACCTAGCCGAGTCGCTGGCCGGGCAGGTGGCGGTGGCGCTGGCGAATATCTTGCGCTACGAGGAACTGCGCAGCACTCAGGAGCAGTTACTGCGCGGCGAGCGGCTGCGCGCTCTGGGCGAACTGGCCAGCGGGATCGCCCACGATTTCAACAACCTGCTGGCGAGCATCCTCGGTCACTCCCAGTTGCTGATCGGTGAGACGCGGGATCTAGTGATGATCGAGGGGCTGGGGATCATCGAGCAGGCTGCCCACGATGGCGCGGCCGCCGTGCGCCGCCTCCAGAACTTCGCCCAGACAAACCGTTCGCTGCCGACCGAGGAAGTGCTGATCGATAAGATTATTGTTGAAAGTCTGGCGATCACCCGCCCGCGCTGGCGTGATAGCTTGCAGAGCCAGGGGTTCCATCTGCAGATCATCCAGTCGCTTGGCGGCCTGCCCCTCATGGTGGGCGACGGCCCGGCCCTGCGGGACATGGTGACGAATCTGATTCTGAATGCCCTGGATGCGATGCCGGGTGGCGGCGAACTGCACCTGCGCACGGCGCTGCTAAACGATGACGAACCCACGGCGCTGATTGAGGTGTCCGATACGGGCGTGGGTATGAGCGCCGAGGTGCGGCAGCGCATCTTCGACCCTTTCTTTTCAACCAAGGGATCCAGTGGCACCGGAATGGGTCTCGCTATGGCCTACGGCATTGTGCAGCGCCACCAGGGCAGTATCAGTGCGGAGAGCGTGCCGGGACACGGGAGCACCTTCCAGGTTCGGCTGCCGGTGCGCAATATGGTTCCGCGCACGTTCACACCGCCGATACCGGAGGTGTCCACGCCAGTCCACTCGATACGCATTATGGTGGTGGAGGACGACGAAGCGGTGCGCCGGGTGCTGGTGCAGATTCTGCGTCGGGCTGGCCACGATGTGGTTGATGTTGCCTCGGGCCACAGCGCGATTGAGGTGTTGGCGGTTGATCGATTTGATATGCTCTGCACCGACCTTGGCATGCCGGAAATGTCGGGGTGGGATCTGATCGCCCATACTCGCGCCACGTACCCCCGGATGATGACGATTCTGATCACCGGCTGGGGTGAGCAGATCGATGCCGCCGAGGCTCATCTGCGCGGGGTGGATGCAATTGTCGCGAAGCCCTTTGACGCCACACGCCTGCGTCAGTTGATCGCCGATCTTCAGCGCGGCAAGAACAATGTCCAGCATGTGCTGACGTCGATGGTGGGCTGATGAAGGTACTGCGGCGACGTGTGATGTGGCAGTCAGTCGGCGTCCAGTTGGTGCGGTTGGCCTCGCTGCTGCTTGTCATCGGGCTCCTTGCGCTGGGCCTTGCCGTCGCTGTGATCGCCATCCAAGTTCAGCACGACGAGACGCGCAACGTGGATCTGCTGCTGGTGATGGCACCAGATCTGCCGTCCGCCGCCCTGATCGACCATAGTTTCGACCTCTACCACCGGGGTTACGCGGTGCATCTGGCTCTGGTTGGGCCGGGGCGCGGGCGGGCCAAGGCCGATCTGCTCACCCGTGGGGTGCCGGAGTCGGCCCTCGTGGTCGCCGCCGAGGGTGAGTCGCTGTTCACGGCTCTGGCTGTTGCTCGTGGCGACGCGCAGAGCCTGCTGGTGGTGAGCGATCCTGCCGACCAACTGCTGAGCCTGAAGGTTGCGCAGGATCAGGGTCTCCAGGCGTATGGATCACCGACGCCGTCAGCGTCGTTGGATCTCCTCGATGTGCTGCGTGCCGCGCTTGACTACTGGCGCTATGTTCTTTTGCAGGTGTGATCCTCACACCAATACCTTTCAGCCCTCACCCCCCAGCCCCCTCTCCCTGAGCGGGAGAGGGGGAGTCGGACGCATCCTGATACGGAATCTCCCCTCTCCCCGTGAGGGTGAGGGGCAAGATCGATGCAGGATCGGCTTATGTGAAAGGTATTGTTTTTAGGAGTCCCTTGAGCATCTACGAGTCTTACGCCCCGATTTATGACGCCATCGGCCAGGGCGCGTTTGCGGAGAACCTGACGGTGCATATTCTGGGATCGCTGCCCGCACCGCCGCGCCGTGCGCTGGATCTGGCGTGCGGCACGGGGGCGGCGGCCTTGGCTCTGGCTGCGACCGGGGCGCAGGTGGTGGGCGTGGATCGTTCGTCGGCGATGCTGCGGATCGCCCGTGCCCGCGCCCGTGATCGCGGCCTATCGGTGCGCTGGGTGGCCGCTGATATGCGCAGCCTGGGCCAGCGCACAGCGGCGCGTGGTGCGCTTCGCCCGGCCTCCTTCGACCTAATCACCTGCCTGTACGATAGCCTCAACTACCTTGCCGACCCGCACGATCTGGCGACGGTCTGCGCGGGCGTGGCTCGCCTGTTGCGCCCCGGCGGTCGGTTTGTGTTCGATCTAAACACGGTTTATGAGTTCGAAATGTGGGACGAAACCGACCAGGTTGTTTGTGACTCGCCCGACATGTTGGTCTACAACCAACTGAGCTACGACGCCGAGCAGCGCATCGCCAAGGGGCGGATCGTCTGGTTTGTGCGCGAGATCGACCACTGGTGGCGCGGCGAGGAGATCCACGAGGAGCGCTGGTGGAGCGATGACGAGGTGGTGTCGGCCCTGGGCGCGGCGGGGCTACGGGTGGCGGCGCGGCGCACGCCGACGTGGGAGCCAGCGCCCGCCGAGGCGCCCAGGGTAGTGTACGAGGCGTGTGCGCTAACCCTCGCGGAAGATCCGCTCGATGGCCGCCCGGCTGAGGGCGCGGTAGATATTGCGCAGAGCTAGTTCGCTCTCGCCGGGGGGCGGGCCGTAGCGACGTAGCAAGGCCGTCTCCACCTCGGGGGCGACGATATGCGATGTCAACTCGGCCAGTTCGGGGCCAGGCTCGTCGAAGGAGCCGAGTTGGTCGGCCAGGGCGGGCACCACCTCGACCGGCGCTACCGTCACGCTGACCGGATCGGTCGCCTCGGCCCGGCGGGCGCGTAGGGCGGCGATAATCTGATCCTTGCTGCGCCCGCGCAGTTCGAAGATCAGGAAGGGATCCTCGTCGAAGCGTTCGCCGAGCAGGAAGTAGACGGCGGCGATGTGTTTGCAAGGGTTGGCGAAGTCTGGGCACGAGCAGGTGGTTGCCAAGTCACCAGAGTGCGCCGGGAACAGGTCAACGTCCGCCGCCGCAAACGCCTGCTCGATCTCCTGGGGCATCTCGCCGGCCAGGAGCTTGGCGGCGAAGATCGCCTGCTCGGACATCGCATCGGTGGCCTGCTCCCACTGCGCCTTTGAGAGCGGGATGATCGAGATCGTCACCTTGTAGGGTGTGCGCTGCGAACCCTGCACACGCGCAGCTACCTGGCCGGATGCGATATCGATATTCAGCACAGACCCGTTGCGGGCGTAGCTGCGGCCACGGGTGAGCCGACTGCCGAAGCCGAATCCCTCCAGCACGCTGATCCAGCGTTTGGCCCACCACGACTCGCCGAAGTCGCCGCGCTGGCTCTTGGCCTTGATCCCGTCGGCGGGGATGCGCGGGCGGCGCTCCGGCCAACTCTCGTTATATCTGCTGCCTTTATGGCGGGGCATGGCGAATCTCCTCAATCCTCATCGTGGGAATCAAACAAAGGCAATGCCAGGATCGACGATTCCTCGGCCACGTAGCGGACTGGCTTATTGAGCTTGCGTACGTGGCCAAGATCAAGGGCACGACGTAACCAGATCTGGGTTTGTTTGATCTCTAGCTGAAAAAGTTCTGCTACCTCCCGTTCCGTGTGCGCAGCCGCCAGCGCACGTTTGATGTGCGGCCACACGATGGGAAACAGATCAGTGGGATCATCTCTGTCTGCGGTCAGCACGGGTTCCACTGTTTCAGGATTGGGCCGCGCAGGGGCTGATTCCGCTGGTGCCGGGACAATCATATCTGTCACGACAGCAGCTACCGGCTGTGTAGGTGAGTCAAAGGGAAGCGGAGTAGCCGATGCCAGATCACGACCATTCAGCCAGGAATCCAGACTAACAGTGTGGGTCAAGACGGTGCGATCAACGGCATTGCCACCCTTCTCGATCAGGCGCTGGTTTCCAGAATGCGGATCGGCGCTACGAACGAAGAGCGGCACCCATGACCGGCGCAGATTCTCGATTGCGCCTTCCCAGGTACCGCCTTTTGCAAGGCTGGCGCTCACAACTAGGGCAAAATCACTTAGAGCGTAGATCGCCTTGTTCCGATTCATCGCATTGCCGGTATTAAAGCCAGCTTCCGGGTCGTAGGGTGAGACCAGCACCATCCGCCCCGCCCGCAACGCTGGGCGATACTTTCCCGCTACGGCTGCGCGAGCCAGACTATCGGCTAATACGCCCAGCACTATTCCTTCGCAGTCGAGGGCGGATTGCATGGCTTCGCTGTCTACGCCACGCGCACCGCCAGAGACCACCGCCACCCCCTGACGGGCGCAGGCGAGGGAGACGGCGCGGGTAAAGTCGAGAGCTTCCTCGTCGGCATCCCGTGAGCCAACAATGGCGAGGCCACCGCTGTCCAAAAGGGATCGTTCACCGACACCATAAAGGATCGGTGGAGAGTAACGACCGAGGCGTGTACGCAACCGTTGCGGATAGCGCGGGTCGCTGCGACCCACCACCCAGAGTCCCTTATGTGTCCAGTTCTCAACCGCCAGCGCCAGCGCCGTCCCTCGGGCGACAAGACTCACAACTCGTTCGCCCAACGGCAATTCGGTACCAGCCGTCTGAACCCGCGTGATTCCCTCAGGTTCCAGCAGATTGGCCGGGCGTAAATCCTGCTGCTGAAGCCACTGGGCAACCTGATTATACTCACCCAAGGTAAGCGGAGACTCGCTGGCCCGTGGTCGGCCCAGGCTGCCACAGAGCAACAGAATTGCTTGCGTATCTGGATGAAGGATATGGCTGGTGACACTCATGATCGCTCACCTCTTGACTGACGGCCAGGGTACGGGCTACGACAGCACCTGCGCCAATGCCACCGGGAAGACCGGCCCGCTTCCTGCTGCACGCAGCAACGCTGCGATGATCGTGAACGTCCATTGCGAGTCCACCATATCGTCTACCAGCAACACCGGCCCGGCCATACGTGGCCAAGGGTCAACCACAAACGCTCCCGCCAGATTACGCGCCTGTTGTGCGCTATTCTGCATTGTTTTCTGCGGTGCGGTCGCACGAACGCGGCGAACAACCGGGACAAAAGGGATGCGAAGCGTATCAGCAAGGCGCTGCGCAACATCTCTGACGAGGCCAGGGTGGTTGCCCGATGGAACACAGGTGATCCACGTCGGAGTTGGAGTCGGTTGCCAGCGGACACGGATAAGATCAGTCATGGCCTGGACAAGGGCATCGTCAAAGTGACCATCCACCTGCTTGCCGCGCTTGACCAACGTGCCCCAGCCGGCATCGCCCCAAAGACAAAGCGCACGCCCCTCTTCGGCCTGTAGGTTGAGGCTAATCCTTCCACGCCAGCCGTGCGCCGTAACCAGGGTATCACTTGGCCATAGCTTGCGTGGCTCGATCACCTGATCAAGTCGGCGCAGAAACCCGGCAGCCTGGATTGCCAACTCGTCCGCGTAGGACTCCGAAATCAGCGGGTGACCGACACAAACGGCACAACGCCCACAAGGCTGATCTGTGGGATCATCAAGTTCATGGCTCAGAAATCGCATCAGGCACTCACGGCTATGCAGATAATCCCGCATACGATCCTGCTCAACGCGGCGCAGCCGGGTCAGTTGCTCAACCTTGGCCTGGTTCGGCACGTAGTCTATCGGATTCGCAAACCAGCAGGTTCCACGTTTACTCACCGGCGATGGCGTTTCCACCAGCAGCAGCTTCAACACCTTCTCGATCTGCGAGTGTCTGATATTCAGTTTGCTTTCGAGTTGCGGGATGGTCAGCCCGTTTTCGGCAGCATCCAGCAGCGCAAGCACATCAGCAACATGGGCGGCAGGTGGAAAGGCCGTGCGGATGAAATAGTCGGAGATCTCGTCGTCCTCATCGCCACTGAGCATAATTCCATAGGCGCGCTCGATGGCTCGCCCAGCCCGCCCAACCTGCTGGTAGTAGTGGATAACTGAGCCAGGTCGCTGGAAATGAATAACAAACCCGAGATCTGGCTTGTCAAACCCCATACCGAGGGCCGAGGTGGCAACCAATGCCTTGATCTGATTTTGAAGGAGGCGCTGTTCCAGATCCTCGCGCAGTTCGTTGGCGACATCACCATAATAGGCGGCGACGGCAATACCTTGCGTTTGCAGCCAGTCGGCGACCCGCTGGGCATCGCGAACGGTGAGGGTGTAAATGATGCCACTGCCAGGCAATTGTGGCACATGTTCCGCAAGCCACGCCAAACGGGCTGCCTGATCAGGCAGATGGATATTCTGAAGGGCAAGGCTATCGCGCACGAGCGAACCACGCAGCACTTCAACACCAACTCCAAGCTGGGAGACAATATCGTTGACCACGCGGTCATTAGCCGTGGCCGTTGTGGTGAGGACAGGAATGTTGGCGGGTAGAGCTTGCAGCACACGCACGATCCGGCGATAGTCGGGACGAAAATCGTGACCCCAATCCGAAATACAGTGGGCTTCATCGACAACGAGGAGGCCGATCCGACCTGCCATCGGCATCAGGTACGTATCGCGGAATGTGTCATTGGCCAGTCGCTCAGGCGAGATTAGCAGGATGTCAATCTGATTAGCCAGGAGCCGACCACGTATCGTATTCCATTCTTCCGTGTTGCTGGAATTGACCGTCTCGGCGCGCACTCCAATGCGCTTAGCTGCGAGAATCTGGTTACGCATGAGGGCCAGCAGCGGCGAGATCAGCAAGGTCGGCCCGGCACCTTGGTCACGCAATAGGCGGGTCGCCAGAAAATAGACCAGACTCTTGCCCCAGCCGGTGCGCTGCACAACCAGCAACCGGACGCGTTGGGCAACTAATTGCTCAATGGCCTGCCACTGGCCTGAGTGGAATGTCGCCGTTGGGTCGTCTAGTGCCTGGCGCAGTAACGTCAATGCGTGATCGTAGGTGGAATGACTCACGAATAACACCCCTTCACGTGCGAAACTTTGGGATGAAAGGCAATACCGCATAAGTCACGCTGTCATAGTGTCACGCTGAGCGAAGCGAAGCGTCCCGGCGGGCAATACGGACGCCGGGACGTTTCGCTTCGCTCAGCGTGACAGCGTTACTTAATGCTCTATTGCGATGAAAGGTTTCATCCCCTACTCCGCATCACGCCGCAGGGCCACCAGTTCGCGCAGTTGGGCGGTGCTCATCTCGGTGAGCCACGCCTCGCCCGCGCCGAGTACCTGAGCGGCCAGGGCGCGTTTGCCCTCGATCATCTCGTCGATCTTCTCCTCAAGGGTGCCGCCGCAGACGAACTTATGAACCTGCACGTTCTTGGTCTGCCCGATGCGGAAGGCCCGGTCGGTGGCCTGATCCTCCACCGCCGGGTTCCACCAGCGGTCGAAGTGGAAGACGTGCGAGGCTCGGGTGAGGTTCAGGCCCACGCCACCCGCCTTGAGCGAGAGGATGAAGATCGGCGGCCCCTCGGGAGCCTGGAAGCGCCGCACCAGCCCGTCACGGGACTTGGCCGGGGTGCCGCCGTGCAGGAAGAGCGCCTCAACCGAAAGCTGTTTGCTCAGGTGGGCCTGGAGCATGCCGCCCATCTCGGCGAACTGGGTGAAGATCAGCGCCCGGTCGTCGGCGGCGATCACCTCCTCCAGCATCTCGTCGAGGCGGGCCAGTTTGCCCGAGCGGTCGTCGAGGGCCGAGCCATCTTTGAGAAAGTGGGCCGGGTGGTTGCAGATTTGCTTGAGCTTGGTGAGCATGGCCAGCACCAGGCCGCGCCGCCGCGCCTTCTCGCCCTCGTCGTCAGCGCCCTCGATCTGGTTCAGGGCGTCGCGCACAGTGGCCTCGTAGAGCGTGGCCTGCTCCTGGGTCAGCGGCACAAAAACCTTCATCTCCAGCTTGTCGGGCAGGTCGCTGATGATGCTGCGGTCGGTCTTCAGGCGGCGCAGGATAAAAGGCGCGGTGAGGCGGCGCAACTGGGTGGCGGCGTCGGCGTCACCGGCACGCTCAATCGGGCGGGCGAACGTGCGCCGGAACTCGGTCTCGCCGCCGAGGTAGCCGGGGTTGAGGAAGGCCATGATGCTCCACAGTTCGCTCAACCTGTTCTCCACCGGCGTGCCAGTGAGGGCCAGACGACCATCGGAGCGGATGGCGCGTGCCGCCTGGGCCTGACGGGTTTCGCTATTCTTGATGTTCTGGGCCTCATCGAGCACAGCCAAACGCCAGGTCATTGCCGTGAGCGCCTCGCGGTCACGGGCGAGCAGCGGGTAACTGGTGATCACCACATCGTGTTCAGTGGCCACCTGCTCTAGCTCATCGCCACGGTGACGCTCGGCACCCTGGTGGATGTGGACGCGCAGCGAGGGCGCGAAGCGGGCCAATTCGCGTTGCCAGTTGCCCACCACCGAAGTCGGACAGACCAGCAGGGTCGGCCCGCCATTGGGGGCGATGTCGCGCTCGTAGAGCAGGAGGGAGATGGCCTCGGCGGTATTGTGGCAGAGAATAGTGTTGGCGACGAAGTTGTGATGCTCTGTCACCTCTAGGTCATAGACCCAGCCCTCGTGCATCTGCGTTTCGACCGACCTGATCCGGCAGAAATGCACCTCCTGGTCGAAAGGAGTCTGCTGTCGCTCAGCCCTCACCCCCCAGCCCCCTCTCCATGAACGGGAGAGGGGGAGCCGAAGGCATCCTACTACGGTATCCCCCCTCTCCCCCGGTGGGAGAGGGGCAGGGGGTGAGGGGGTACGGTTGGCACTGAGAATGTCGTCCATCCCTGCAATCACGCGGGCGAGGCTCTGGCGCGAGAATTGCTGCGAGCCATTCAGGTAGACGGTGTTGTGCATGCCAAACATCCGTACCGGCAGGCCCGTAGCACGAACGCTGTGCGCGACGAGCGTAGATGCGGGAACGCCCTCGACATTCGTGTTTGGCGTGCTGATGCAGATCTGCTCAAGAATCCGTTGCTTGGCTACAATCCCAAACCCAACCTCGCGCAGGAATCTGCGCGCCGAGTTGCCACCGATCACGCCGATCTGGTAGGTGCGGTAGATGCCGGAGCCGTTTGTGGCCCGCTTACGTTTCTGCGAGACGCGCATCCAGATGCCGAGCCGCCGGAGGAGGAGGACAATCTGCTGCATAAGCAGTGACGAGGCCGAGGAGATCTCGATGCTCGCCATGCTTACGATGACAGATGCCTCCGCATCGAAATAGTTGCGCAGGAAGACCCGCACACCCTCGTCGTTGGCTTGCATGACGAGGTCGGGGATCACTTTGTCTGCCGATAGCTTGCCCCATTGGTAGCCGTGATTGACGAGAAATCGCTGGTAGGCGCGGCTTGTCCAGCGCAGGTAGGATGCTTTGTGTGCATACGTGAAGATGATGGCCGACGTGTTCAGCTTGAGGCCGTAGCGATCATCAATAGCATGGAGCGTCGCCCGCAGATCCTCCAGAATCGCCTGGTCGGCCTGTGTGAGTGTGACTGTGGCATTGTGGTGATTCTCGTGTCCCTCGGCGATCTGCCAGGCGAGTACCTTGATCAGATCGAGATCCGCCGGAGTGCCCTGCCATGTGAGGTGTGCGGGGACGCAGACGTAGTCGCCGGGAGCGAGATTATTCGTCCAACCCTGGTTGGTGAGGAGCCGGTGACGCCCGGTGATCGTGATGCTGCTGCCGTCTTCAAGCCTGACCGTGCGCAGCGACTCATTGATCCGCTGACGATAGAGGCGTCGTACCGACGCGGTAACGATCTTGCCGGTCGCTTCGTCAATCGCGTTCACCTGGAGCAAGGCTGACGGTTCGGCCCAGAAGCCCTCGCCATCGAAGGTCGTTGCGCCAGCGAACTGCTCCCAGATCTGTTCAGCGGGCCTGAGTGTGCCGTTGACGTAGATCAGACTTGAACCCAAAAGGCACTTGCCGAGTCCCATATCGTCTGCCAGACACGCCCCCATACCGAAGCGGCGCATAAAGGCCATCCAGGCCAGGCCGCGTAGCTGGTAGGGGCGCAGCGTGCCGTGGAAGGCGTCAGGCTGGGGCAGGGGCGTAATCGACTCGGTGTTGGACAGCTCACGCAGGAGTATCCCCAGGTCGCCCTCGGCGTCCACGCCACCGAAGGCCAAGCCAGCGGGCAGCCCGTCGGAGATGCCGCCGAGCCCCATGCGCAGCAGTTCGGCCATGCTCAGTTCGCCGCCCTTGGTGAACAGTTCCATCGCCTTGCGGGCCTGCTCGGGGTCGAGGACCACCCACTCGCCGCGCACCTGGACGAGGGGCTGCTTCAGCTCGACGAGGCGCTCGAACTCGGCGCGGTCGATTGGCTGCTCACCAACGCTGAGTTCCCAGCGAAAGTCGATCATACTCTGAAAGCTCAGGCGACCAGGGCCGTCGTTGCGCTTCATCTTACGCGGGGATGCTTTAGCGCGGGCCTTGAGGCGACCAGAGTTGCCCCACCACGCGGGTACCAGCACGCCAAAGCCGCTCTGTTCCAGCAGCGGAGCGGCGTCCTTGAGGAAGCTAAACGCCTCCTCCACATTCAGGCTGGCGTGGTCGGGAGCCTTGCCACGCAGGCTGCGCTCGATAGGCGAGGCCAGACGGGCAGCAAAGCCCAGGCCGCGCAGCAGCCGCTCCTGCGGGTGGTCGAAGCGCCGGTCGAGGTAGGAGAAGTGCTGGCCGCGCTCGCGCCAGAGTTGGGCGGCGGGTACCAGCAGGCTCGGGTCGTCGGTGGCCTGGAGCAGGTAGCTGAGCGACCAGGGTTCACTGGCCTCAGTCGGCGGCTCCAGCCGGAAGGTGATGCGGAAGCTCTCGTCGCCGGCCACTTGCTCCTGACCGGCCCACGCCTGCCACGCCTTAAACAGTTCGTCGGCGGGGCGACCGCGCAGAGAGAGCCCAGGGTCGCGGCCAAGCAGGGCGACCATCCAGGCTGAGCCGGGAGTAGACGGGATGCTGCGCCACACGCTAAGCTGCGCGGAAGCGGTCGGGTCATCGGCGGCGATCTGACGGGCGAGGGCGTCCACGGCGGCGGCAAGGAAGCTATCGACGATGGTGCGCGGCGCGGGGGCGGCAGCCGGGTCTTCGGTGATGGCGCGGCAGAGGGCGGGCATTCCGCTGCGCAGGGCCGCGATCTTACGGGCGGTGGCAGGGACAGGCCGTGGCTCCCAGCAGGCCCGCAGGCTGCCGCTCTCACGCACCAGCGCGGGGAGGATCTGCTGACCGGCCACCAGTTCCACGGCCAGCAGCGCGGCGGTGCGCCAGACTCGCAGGTCGGCCCCAATGCCGTGGTCGGGGGAGGGAGGCAGCAGCAGGTCAAGCGCCTGGGCCGCACTGAGCAGCAGGCCACGCACGCGCCAGGGGGCCAGAGTCGGCACGCCCTCGGGGATCTCGGCTCCGGCCTGGCGCAGTTCGCGCAGCGGCAAGGGCGCACCGCCCACCGAGGGCAGCCAGATCGTCTGCTCGGCGTGGGCCATCGTGCCCGCGCCCGGATGTAGCTCGCGCAGGCGCTCATACAGCGCCTCGGGCTGAGCGTGGGCCGGGTGGGATAGGTGCCCTGGTCGTCGTCGCTGTCGTCCGCGCCGCGCCACCCGCTCGGCCAATTCGCCCCACAAGAAAAGCCGCCCCTCACTGGGTAGCCATGTGCCGTGTATCACGGCGGGGAGGGCCGCATTGGACATAATGTAGTAACTGCTCTCGCTAAATTAAGGGTACAGGGAATTAAGGTATGTTTCGCACTACCGCAAAAGTCACGCTGTCTTCGTTTTCTTTGCGTCTTCGCGTCTTTGCGTCACGCCATACTCATGTGTTCGACGCAAAGGCGCAAAGACGCAAAGACTCTCATGTCGTTCAACGTGACAGCGTTCCTTTTGCGGTAGTGCCATGTTTCAGATCGGACGATTCCAGCGTGACAGTTCGTAGTGTGCCGATCAGTTCCGCAAGTGGCTGAAGCTACTACAACGAACGACGCAAACTGTAAAGCTGTTCTGAACTATCGTGAAGGCCAGCCATGCTATCATGCCACAGTGGTGCAAAGACAGCAAACGAGGTCATAATGGGCAAGAAACAACAACAACAGAAGAAAGGCGTGGCACAGTTGGCGCGACCGACCGGCGGCATGGCGATCACTGTGGGCTGGTCAGTCCACGAGGTGCTGCTTTCGCAGGGCTGGAATCAGGAGGGCGCCCTCGTCTCTGTCCTGGTGGCCCGCATGTCACCGCGCTCAGGCAAGGTGGCTGCCGCGTCGTACCTCGTCGATCTGGCCTGCCTGGGGATAAAGGGTACGCAGGTGATGATGTTCAAGGATTCGGACGAGTATGCCGCCGGGCTGCGTGCCCATATTGTCCAGCACTTGCCCATGGCTCCGTCCAACATCAACCTGGCGGCGAAGATTGTGGGTATCGGCTATGAGTATGCCGCCAGCATGGGCTTCTCGCCCGACCCGATCTTCGCCCAGTCCCGCTACCTGCTTGAGGGAGCCAACCCCAACGCTGACCCAACGCCTGTTCGCACTGGGGGCAAGGACGGCAAGCCCTGGTTCATCAGCGGCCCGAACGACAATGTCGCCCAGATCCTCGCTCAGCTTCAGCGCGTGGTCGGCGAGGGAAACTACCACTTCCTGCTCGGCGAGGAACTGATGGACAGTGATGATGATTTTCTCGATGATGGCAAGTTCATCATCGACCACGATCCCAGATAGGATCGTGAATCCGTGAGGCGGCGTGTGCGCCGCCTCACGGACTCATCCCTTGTGCAGAGCCAGGTGCGCCTCGTGCAGCAGGCGCTCGGTCGTCTCCCAGCCGATGCAGCCATCGGTAAGTGAGACGCCGTATTTCAGGCTTGCGTGGTCGGCAGTGAGGGTTTGCTTGCCCTCGTTCAGATTGCTCTCGACCATCACACCGACAATGGGGCCAACCTTGCGGATTATCTCGTCGATCACCGTGTGCAAGACGGCCTCCTGGCGGCGGAAGTCGCCGCTGGCGTTGGCGTGGCTACAGTCTACCATCACCGCCGGGCTCAGGTGGGCCTCGCGCATCAGGCGTGCGGCCTGCACCACATACTCCTCGTGATAATTTGGCTCGGCCCGCCCACCGCGCAGGATGACAAAGCCGTCGGGGTTGCCGGTGGTCTTCACCACCGCGCTGCGCCCATCATTGTCGATGCCCAGGAAGCTGTGCTGCCCGGCGGCCGAGACGCAGGCGTGGACCGCAACCTGGATACCGCCATCGGTGCCGTTCTTAAAGCCTACCGGCATCGAGACACCGCTGGCCAGGGCACGGTGGGTCTGGGCCTCGGTGGTGCGTGCGCCGATGGTACCCAGGCTGATCTGGTCATCAATATACTGCGGGCTGATCGTATCGAGCATCTCGGTGGCCACAGGCATACCCATGCCATTAATCTCACGCAGCAGGGTGCGGGCGATCGTCAACCCGGCCCCCATATTAAAGCTGCCGTCGAGGTACGGGTCGTTGATCAGGCCGCGCCAGCCCACCGTGGTGCGTGGTTTCTCCAGGTAGACGCGCATAATCAAAAAGAGTCGGTCGCCCAGATCGGCCTGGAGCGCCGTGAGGCGGCGGGCGTAGTCGATGGCGGCCGCAGGGTCGTGGATCGAGCACGGGCCGATCACCACCATCAGGCGAGGGTCTTCGCGACGTAGAATGCGCCGGATGGTCGCTCGCGAGTCGACCACCGTGCGGGCCACCGCATCGCTCACCGGTAACTGGGCCTTCAGTTCGCGTGGCGACAGGAAGGGCGTCAGTTCGCGGACGTGCAGGTTGGCAACTTTGTGCGTATCGTTAGGCATAGCATCGAGTCCTCTTGCTGCGGAATCTCCCCTCCTACCGTGGGCGAAGGGCCGGGGATGAGGGCCAAATGCCGCCAGTATACCTGAGAATCCCCGCCGTGGGATACAGCGTCGGGCGCATCGCAGGGCTGATGTACCGTCGCTACGTGTGCATGGTGCCTGATCCCGCGAGCAGCGCACGGACGCCCTCGTTATCGAGGCCGGGGGCGAAGAGCCAACCCTGGCCAAGGCTGCAGTGCAGGTCGCGCAGTTGCTCGTACTGCTGCTCGGTCTCGATCCCCTCGGCCACTACATCCATGCCCAACGTGTGGGCCAGGCCGATGATCGTCTGCACGATCTCGTTCTGCCCGTCTGGCAGGCCGAGGCGACGGATAAACGAGCGGTCGATCTTCAGCGTACTTACAGGAAAACTGTAGAGGTAGCTGAGGGACGAGTAGCCGGTGCCGAAGTCGTCAATACAGAGGTGGACGCCCAAGTCGCGGATGTGCCGCAGGATCTGGCCAGTCTCACCACTCAGATCAACAAAGTTGTGTTCAGTGATCTCAATCTTCAGGCTCGACGAGGGCAGCCCGCTGACCTCAAGGGCGGTGGCGATCTGACTCACAACATCGGGTTCGGCGAAGAGCCGGGCCGAGAGGTTCACGTTCACCGTGAGAGCCGGATCAGACGCGAATTCATCCTGCCATTCGCAGGCACGTTGGCATGCTTCGCGCAGCACCCACCAACTGATCGGCACGATCAGGCCCGTCTCCTCCGCAGTATCGAGGAAAGAGCCGGGGTAGAGCAGCCCGCGTTGCGGGTGCTGCCAGCGCAGCAGCGCCTCAAATCCATTTACCCTGCCGCCCGCCAGAGTGATGATCGGCTGGTAGTGGAGGCGCAATTCGCTGTGCGCCATCGCTTCGCGTAGGTCGCTCTCAAGCTGAAGATCCGCCATCGCCTGGGTGTGCATCGCGGGTGTGAAAATAGTGTGGCGATCCTTGCCGCTCATCTTCGCATGGTACATCGCCGTGTCCGCATCGCGGATCATCTCGGCTGAACCGGTATACTCCAGCGCACTGGTAGTCACCCCAATACTGATGGTCGTGATCGCCTGGTGTTCGCCCAACATGATCGGTTCGGCAATTGCGCGCTGGATGCGGTTGACGATCACATCGACCGATTGATCGTCAAGAAGATTCTCGACTAGGATGGTGAACTCGTCGCCGCCGAGACGGGCCACGGTATCGCCGGGCCGCAGACAGCCCTGGATACGCTCGGCAATAATGATGAGCAACTCGTCGCCCCTGGCGTGGCCCAGGCTGTCGTTAATCGTTTTGAAGCGATCAACGTCGATAAAGAACACCGCGAAGCGACGCTCCTTTTCGCGGCGGGCAATCGCGATAGTGCGGTCGAGTCGGTCGATGAAGAGGGCGCGGTTGGGCAGACCCGTCAGCAGATCGTGCAGGGCGTCGTGCTGAAGCTGCTGCTCAACCGCACGGCGGACGGTGATGTCCGTCTGCGAGCCAGCGATGCGCGTGGCATGGTTGGTTTCGTCCCAGACCGCCATGCCCCGGCAGAGTACCCAGCGGTAGGCTCCGCTACAATGGCGGATGCGGTATTCGTACTCAAAAAAGCTGAGCAGCTTGTGGAAGTGAGCGGATAGACGCACCTTGAAGGTTTCCACGTCGTCGGGATGGATGCGGTCGATCCACTCAGCGGGCGTATCGCTGATCTCACCCTCATCAATGCCGAGCATAGCCTTCCAGCGCGGCGAGAGGTAGACCCTGTCCGTCAGAAGATCCCAGTCCCACAGGCCATCGTTCGCCCCGCGTGCGGCCAGGGCGTAGCGCTCTTCGCTCTGGCGCAAAGCCATCTCGGCGCTGCGGGCGGCGCTCATGTCACGAATGATGGCCATGCCGCCGCAGATCGCGCCGTTGTCATCGATCTGCGGGCGGGCGGTGATGCTGAGCCAGCGCCCGGTGGGCAGAAAGAACTCGGCGGCATCGGTCGCGACCCCGACAATCGCACGGGCCAGCGGCGTATCGGCGAGCGGGCAAGGGGTGCGCTGGTCGGGCAGGCAGAGCGAGGCCAGGGCAGTCAGTGGATCTGCGCCGAGGATCTGGATTGCCGCCGGGCTGACACTCACCAGATCGCCGACCCTATCTACCACCACTACCCCATCCCCCATGCTATCGAGGATGGACTGTAGCACATCCGCCTGGGTTCGTTCTACCATAGGTATAGTCACATTCTTAGCACCTATGCTGCAATCAGCACAGAATTGTCGCCGTATTAGCGTCCTACTGCGGCTCCCGTGATCTCACACCAAGGCATGTTTCAAAATGGGCACATTCAGATTTACAGTCTTGCGATGCTGCGCCGAGGCGATGACGCGCTCGTATCGAGTCATCGCCTCATCGCCTCGGCGCTGAACTGTCACGCTAGATTGAAACATACCCAAGCGCTGGAGTCTCCCGCCGGGGGTATTCAGCGATGTTGCAACAGCTCTGATAGGCGCTATATCTGCTGGTGGCGTTATGGTATGATCCGCCAGCACGCTTCCTCGTGTGTCGGTTCGATCTACGGGAGAGCAAGAGGGAGCCATGTGGGCGCATTTGCAAAGGGCGGTACTGAGAATCTGATAACTTCCAGACCGTCGATTGTACGGTATGACAAGCGATACATTGTACACGATCACGAGGCTGAAGAAGGACGATAACCTGCTGATTACAGGGCTGATGCAAAATCGCTTCCGGCGGGGTTCGGGGGTGGCGAAGCGATGTCGTACGGAACAGATAGTGTCTGGCACTGCACGGATACCCAGGAATAGCGATCTGCATTATATGAAGGAGTCCCCCGTCCATGGACGAGCTAGCATTTCTCACCGCGCTGTTGCACATCCCCTCGCTTTCAGGGCAGGAGGCGGCAGCGGCGGCGTTCCTGGTTGAGCAGATGCGCGGGTTCGGCTGGGAGGCGTTCGTGGATCCGGCGGGCAACGCCGTGGGCCATCTGGGCGAGTCCGGCCCGCTGGTGGTGCTGCTTGGCCACATCGACACGGTGCCGGGCGAGGTGCCGGTGCGCGTCGAGGACGGCAAACTCTACGGGCGCGGGTCGGTGGACGCCAAAGGCCCCTTCGCCACCTTTGTGATGGCCGCCCGCCGCGCCCAGCTCGCCGGGCACCTGCGCTGTCGCCTGGCCCTGGTCGGGGCCACCGAAGAGGAGGCCGCCAGTTCGAAGGGCGCGCACTATGCCAGGGATCAGTACGCCCCGCAGTTCTGCGTGATCGGCGAGCCCAGCAGCTGGGATCGGATCACCCTGGGCTATAAGGGTCGCCTGTTGGCCTACTACCGTCACCAGCAGCCCTCCGCCCACAGCGCCGGCGAACTGTGCGCCGCCCCTGAGCTTATGGCTGATTTCTGGGCCGCTGTGCAGGCCCGCTGCGCCGCGCACAACGCTGGCCGCGAGAAGCTTTTTGAGCAGCTTATCCCCTCGCTGCGCCGTGTGGCTAGTGGTGGCGATGGCATGGCCGACTGGGCTGAGGCCACGGTGGGCTTGCGTCTCCCCGAGGGTGTGGATCCGTCCGCCCTGGCCGAAGAGTTGGCCGCCCTGGCCGCCCCCGCCGAGCTGCGTACCGAGGGCGACTGCCCGGCCTTCCGCAGCCCGCGCACCACTCCCCTCGCCGGTGCCTTCGTGCGCGCCATCCGCGCCCAAGGCGGCCAGCCCGCTTTCCTCCACAAGACCGGCACCGCCGACATGAACGTGGTTGGCCCGGCCTGGGCCTGTCCGATTGTCGCCTACGGCCCCGGCGACTCGCGCCTCGACCATACCCCCAACGAGCATGTTGAGGTAGACGAGTACTACAAAGCAATCTCCGTCCTCGCCGATGTACTGGCGCAGGTCGGGTAAGGAACCACCGATGCGTACCAGTGTCTGGCTCATTCGCCACGGGCAGACCCAGGCCAACCGCGAGCGGCGCTACCAGAGCCACAGCGACAGCCCGCTTACCAGCTACGGCCAGCGTCAGGTTGCCGCCCTGGCCGTGCGGCTGCACGCCATCCCCTTCGGCCTGATCATCACCAGCCCGCGTGAGCGCACCCGCCGAGCCGCCGAGGTAATAATGCAGGGCCACCAGGGCGTCACTCTGCGCGAGGATCCGGCCTGGGCCGAGGTGGGCCACGGGCGCTGGGAAGGACTGACCTACGCCGAGGTGCGCGCCCAGTACCCTGCCGAGGCCCGCGCCCGCTGGGACGCCGGGATCAACGGTAAGGCCGAGGGCGGCGAGAGCCTAGCCGATGCCAACGTTCGCATCAGCGCGGCGTGGCGCAGCCTGCTGCGCGATCATCCCGGCGGGCGCGTCCTGATCGCCACCCACGCCACGCCCATCCAGCTCATCCTCTGCGCCAGCCTCGGCTTGCCCCCTCAGGATCACTGGCACTGGCGGATCGACCTCGGCAGCCTCACCTGTCTCGATGTCTACCCAACCGGGGCGATCATTCGTATGGTTAATGAGGTGCCGCGTCTCTCCAAGGTTTCTAAGGAGTCGCTGTGAGCGAACAACAGAACGGCGGCGCGCCGCAATGGGGCATCTGGGGGCCGATCATCAGTCTCGGCGAGTCGTTGCGCTTCCTGACGATTATCCCGCAGCCCTGGCTGCCGCCCGCAAGTGAGGCCAGTATGGTCGCCTCGATTCCCTGGTTCCCGGCGGCTGGCGCGATCATTGGTGCGCTGCTGCTGCCCGTCGGCTGGCTGGGTGATCTGGGCTGGGGGGCGATGATTCGCGCCGTCTTTGTCGTGGTCGCTTGGGGTATTATCACCAGCGGCCTGCACCTCGATGGCCTGAGCGACACCTTCGACGGCGTGATGAGCTGGCGCACCCGCGAGCGCAAGCTGGAGATCATGCGCGACAGCCGGATCGGCGCGATGGGAGCCATCGCCATTGGCGCGGTGCTGCTGCTCAAGGTTGCCTTCCTGGCCGGGGCCGGGCCGCGCTGGTGGCAGGCCGCCTTGGTGGCCCCCGCCCTGGGCCGCTGGGTCAACTGCTACGCTATCTTCTGGTTCCCCTCGGCCCGTGAGGGCGGGCTGGGGCGCAGCTTCAACGCCCAGGTGCGCCGCCCCGACTTTTGGCTCGCCAGCATCTTCGCCCTCTCCTTCGCGATCATCGTCGCCGGGCCGTCTGGCCTGGTCGCCGCCCTGCTCGTCCTGGCCGGGTCGCATCTGCTCATCCGCTGGTGGGTACGCGACCTGGGCGGCCTTACCGGCGACACCTACGGCGCGCTCTGCGAGATCGGCGAGGTGGTCGCGCTGGCGGCGCTTACCTGGGGGGGCTGATGTAACGTCGCGTGATTGCCGCTCAGCCCTCACCCCCCAGCCCCCTCTCCCCGTGAGGGAGAGGGGCAGGGGGCCGATGTTGCTATATACCCTGGACGCTTACCTGGGGGACTGATCAAGATTGTAGAATAGCGTATACTAAACACATGACAACACTGCCGGAAGGCTTCACCATCCTGGCCATAGAGACATCCTGCGACGAGACGGCGGCGGCCGTGGTGCGCGGCGGGCGCACCATCCTGTCCAACGTCGTCGCCTCACAGATGGACATGCATAGCCGCTACGGCGGTGTAGTGCCCGAGGTCGCCTCGCGCCAGCACATCATCAGCCTGGTTCCCGTGGTGCGCGAGGCGCTGGCGGCGCTGCCCGGCGGCTGGGCCGATATTCACGCGGTGGCCGCCACCCACGGCCCTGGACTCAGCGGCGCGCTGCTCACCGGACTCAACGCCGCCAAGGCTATCGCCTGGCAGCGTGGTCTGCCCTTCGTGGGCGTGAACCACCTGGAGTCGCATATCTACGCGAGTTGGCTGGATGTTGATGACGGAGTGACAAAGCAACCGGGCGATAAGGTGACAGATCTCACCCCCTCACCCCGTCACCCCCTTACCCCGTCACCCCCTCACCTCGTCACCCCCTCACCCCCTCACCTCGTCACCCCCTCACCCCCCGAGTTCCCCCTCGTCGCCCTGGTGGTCTCCGGCGGTCACACGCTGCTGGCCCTGCTGCGCGGCCACGGCGACTACACGATCCTCGGGCAGACCCGCGACGACGCAGTGGGTGAGGCGTTCGATAAGGTGGCCCGCATCCTGGGCCTGGGCTACCCCGGTGGCCCGGCCATTCAGCAGGTCGCCCAGAGCGCCCAGCCGCCCGTCGGTGTGCTACCCCGCGCCTGGTTGCGCGACAGCTACGACTTCTCGTTCAGCGGCCTGAAGACCGCTGTGCTTCACAAGGTACAGGAGCGCCAGGATCGCCAGGATCGCCTGCCGAAAGTTGACGTTAAAGCGAAGGCTGGTCGCCCGGTGCTTGGCTCCCAGCCTCCCCCAGTCCCTAGCCCTCCGCCCCCCCTCGACGCTGCCTGGGTCGCCCAGATGGCCTACGCCTTCCAGGAGTCGGTGGTGGACGTACTCTCGACCAAGACGGTTGATGCTGCGCGTCAGCACGGGGCGACCGCGATCATCCTGGCTGGCGGGGTGGCCGCCAACACCCGCCTGCGCAGCGAACTCTCCCGCCGCGCTGCGGTGCCCGTGCGCTTCCCGCCGATTGCGCTCTGCACCGATAACGCGGCTATGGTCGCCGCCGCCGCCTTCTATCGCTTCGCGGCTGGGGCGCAGAGCGGGTGGGATCTGGATGTGACGCCGAATCTGAAGCTGGGTATGTCCTAGGTACAATACGTCGATCTCGCACCGACCTTGCCCCCTCACCCCCGGCCCCTCTCCCTCACGGGGAGAGGGGGCTGGGGGGTGAGGGCCGTTCGGCGGTGGCCTCGTGTCCTACGCCCCCCGGATCAACCCCAACACCTCGTCCAGCACCAGGCCGTTGGTGCCGATCCCCTCGCCGCCGTCAATCGTCGGCGTGCCCTTCCAGTCGGTGTAGGTGCCACCGGCCTCCTGGAGAATGGGGGCCAGGGCCGCCGCGTCCCAGATGTTCATCGCCGGGTCGAGGGCCAGTTCGGCCCGCCCGGTCGCCACCAGCAGATAGCCGTAGCAGTCGGCCCAGGTGCGGAACATGCCGGTCGCCCCTAGGATGCGCGCAAACGCCGCGCCCTTGCCCCACTCCTCGTAGCCCGTCGCCACCGTTGCCACCGCCAGGCTTTCGCGCAGCCTGCCCACGCTCGACACCCGGCACTGTCGCCCGTTCCACCAGCAGCCCTGCCCCGTGCCTGCGGAGACCACCTCGCCCAAGGCTGGCATATTCACCACGCCCACCAGCGGCTCGCCGTCGCGTAATACCCCCACCATCACCCCGTAGAGCGGCACCCCGCGTACAAACGACTTTGTGCCGTCAATTGGGTCGAGTACCCAGCGGTACTCGGCGTCGGCCCCGCCGCTCAGTCCATCTTCCTCGCCCAGCACGGCGTGATCCGGGTAGCGCGCCGTGATCTGCGCCCGCAGGTACGCCTCCGACTCGCGATCCGCCACCGTCACCGGCGACTCGTCGGCCTTGTGGTCTACCGCCACTCCGCTCTGGAAGTGGCGCAGAGTGATCTTCCCCGCCTGCCAGGCGATGGTGTTGGCAAAATCTAGTAGCTCTTTGATCTTCTCTGCCATGAAGAATCTCCTTTGGATTGTGGAGAGGACGCGAGGACACGATACGAGTGCCTCATCGCGTCCTCGCCTCGTCGCCGAACTGTCACGCTGAATTGAAACCTTGTCTTGTAGCGAAATCCACAATCCACAATCCACAATCCACAATCCACAATCCACAATCCACAATCCACAATCCACAATCCACACCTACCCCACCATCTGCTGCACAAGCTTGCCGAGTTCGTGCAGGCTCACGGGTTTGCTCATATACGCATCCGCCCCGGCATCCAGACAGCGTTCGCGGTCGCCGGGCATGGCCAGGGCGGTCATGGCCACAATCGGCGTCGCCATGAGCGCGGGCAGCGAGCGCAGATGGCGAATGGCCGCCAGCCCATCTAGCACCGGCATCTGGATGTCCATCAGGATGAGATCCGGCTGCGTCTCGATGGCGCGAGCGATTGCCTCCTGGCCGTTGCGTGCGACCACGACCCTGTGCTGCCGATGGTGCAGGTATTCGCTAAACACGTTGATCGTCGCCTCGTTATCTTCGGCCAGCACAATCGTCGCACTGCGGGGCGGGCGCTCGCCTTGGCTGGGCGCGACCAGATCACCTCTGATGAGTACGTCCGATACCTTCGTCGTACGGAACCAGGGCAGGGTGAGGGTGAAACGGCTGCCTCGCTCAAGGCCGTCGCTCTCCACCCTGATACAGCCGCCGAGTAAGTCCGACAACCGCCGCACCAGGGCCAATCCTAGCCCCGTACCCTCGTGATGCCGCGCCAGGCCGCTATCGAGTTGCGTGAAGGGCTGGAATAGCCGCCCCATATCCTCCGCCGCAATACCGATACCGGTGTCCTCCACCACAAACGAGATATGCTCCCGCTCGCTGTCGGTGAGTACCTCCAGCCGCACATTCCCGCCCGCTGGCGTGAATTTAATCGCGTTGCCGAGCATGTTCACCAGTATTTGCTTGAGGCGCTTTGCGTCAACCTCCATGAGTACAGATCTGTCACTACAAATGAAGAATACTTGAATATGCTTGCGGACTGCGATCTCCTTGATGAACATGAGGCTCGCCTCACAGATCTCGGCAACTTGGTGTAGTTCGATGTACATCTCCATGTGACCGGCATCAATCTTCGAGAGGTCGAGGATGTCGTTGATCAATATGAGTAGATGTCGCCCACTCGTCTCAATCTGCCGTGCCGAACGGATCTGGCGCTCGTTCAGCGGGCCGGCGATCTGCTCGATCAGCATTTCCGAGTAGGCCAGGATACCGTTCAGTGGGGTGCGCAGTTCGTGGCTCATGGTGGCCAGAAACTCGTCCTTGGTACGCAGCGCCCGCGTCAACTCGGCGTTCACATGGCTCAGGTCGGCGGTGCGCTCCTCAACGCGCCGCTCAAGCTCCGCGTTGAGTTGCTGAATTTCATCCTCACGTCGCCGCCGCTCGGTAATATCGCGGACGAAGCAGATCATCTGCCGTTCGCCGTTGTCAATCGAGTGAATGCTGGCCTCCACATCAAAGATGCTGCCATCCTTGCGGCGATGGCGTGTCTCAAAGCGACCCATCCCGGCACTGATCTTTTGGAGGAGAAACTCCCTTTTCTCCGGCGCGAGGGTCGGTGGGTTGATGTCTGCGACGCGCATTTTCAGAAGTTCATCCCGGCTGTATCCAGACATGGCGCAATAGGCGTCGTTCACCTCAATCAGTCGCCACTGCTGATTGAGGACGAAGAAGCCATCCAGCGCCGTCTGCAGGATCGTGCGCAAGCGATGCTCGTTCTGGCGCAGCGCCGTCTCGGCCTGTTTGTAGTCGGTGATGTCGCGCATATTAGACACCAGCGCACCCACCGCCGGGTCGTCGAGCAGGTTGGTGATGGTCACATTGAGCCAGAGCCACGATCCGTCGCGGTGGCGGGCGCGGAAGACGCCGGTGCGTTCTGCGCCGGGGGTCCGCATCACCTCGTTGAATGGGATCATGACCGACTCCAGATCCTCGGGGTGGATCAGGCTGAATGCGCTTTCCCCAATCCGGCTCTCGCGGTAGCCCATAATGCGCTCGTAGTTCGGGCTGTTGTAGATCACCCGACCATCTGCGTTCACCAGCGAGACCGCGTTCCCACTCTTCTCGATCATTGCGCGGAAACGCTCCTCGCTGTGCCGTAGACGTTCGGTGGCTGCCTGACGCAGCGAGAGCGAGTGGGCCAGCCATGCGGAGATCATCAGTCCGACCAGCAGTGTCGCCCAGGGTATCGGCGTTTCACGCTTGGTCAGATAGGCCGATGTCGGCATTGCGACGATGCGCCAGCTTCGACCGGCCACAGCAAGCGTTTCGGTGTGGCCCATGCCTGTCAGTATACTGCCAAATCTGAAATAGATGTTCGATATCTCGGATTCCGTATCCACGTACGAGGAATAGACGTAGAAAGGTTTGTCGGCACCGATGGTCAATGTATCATCGAATATGGAGACATTTATGTTGCTGAAGGGGGGAGCCTGTAGCGGCACGCTGATCATCTCGTGAACGCGGAACACGCCCATCACAAAGCCCGTAATGCTTGCCCGCCGCGCAGCGACGGTGCTGATGTCTGCGCCCGTGCGGTAGACCGGCCAGATGATAAGGAAGCCCGGTGCATGGTTGGTTATCAGGTATGTGGGCGCGGTGGCGGCGGCTTGCCCACTGTCGCGGGCGCGGACGAGTGCTTCGTGCCGGATCGGATTCGAGTTAAAGTCGTAGCCGACAGCAACGAGATTTCGTTCGAGCGGCTCGTTATAATCGGACACCACATACTCGGCCCGCTCAGCCGCACGCACCATCGCACCGTGCGCGTCGTGTTCAGTGATCGTAAAGCTGGGAAAGCCCCCGGCGCGCATGGCGGACTCATAGGCCGGGCGCTGCGCAGCCGCTACCACAGGTGCCCACACCAGAGCCTCAATACCGGGCGATTGACTCGTGTCTACCAGATGTGTCTGCACAAAGGAGTGAAACTCGGCCCGCGTCACCCGCCCCTCCGCTGCGGCGTACAGGGCACTGAGCATCTCTATATCGTGCGCGTACTCGCCGATCTCGGTGTTTATCGCGATGATGGTGGCAGTCGCGTCGCCATCGAATTCCGCCGAGATTCGATCCAGTTCCATTCTCCACAGCGTGAAGAAAAGGCCAATCGAGATGATCACCCCAATATCAAATGTGGCCAGAGCCACGAGGCGAGTCGTCGGCAAGATCCTGATCCGCAGGCCCAGCCACACCAGCAGTGGAGCAACCAGCATAACGCCGAGGGCGTCGCTGCGCCACCAGGAAACCCACGTTGCTGCGTAGAGGTCTAGCCCGGTGGCGGTGTACACAGTGACACCGATGGTCGCATAAATAGTGCAGCCCAGCCCGATGATCACGACCGCCTTGAGCAGATTGCCCAGGAGCGGCCAGCCCCACGCCACGCGACCTTCCCGAAGTAGCGTGTGGCGACGCAGCAGGTGGGCGACAGCGGCGGCCTGCGCGGTCGCGCCACAGGCGATAGCGATGGCAGTAATTATGGAGACCAGCGGCACATTGAGAAAAAAGATTAGCCACATGCTTACGATAAACACACCCAGCCAGATGCCGACCACGGCGCGGCGGGGTTCGATCACCAGCATGACAGCCACCGCAAATCCGGCAGGCGGCCAGATCGGCAGCGTATCCCAGGGCGATGTCAGTGGCAGCGCACAGATCTGCGTGAGCAAGGTATATATGGCGGCGATAGCGCCGACAGTAACCAGGAAGAGGAAGATAGCTAGGCGAGAGCGGGCGTTCATATGCCGGTGCTGGCGTGCTGAAGCGCGGCGATTACCACATCAGTCTGTGCGGGGGTGCCCACACTAATTCGGATGTAGTCGCGCAGCAAGGGGGTATTGTAGTAGCGCACCAGTACGCCCATGCGCTCCAGGGCCAGCTTCAGCTCGTGGGCGTTGCCCCGCGTCACCCGGCAGAGGATGAAGTTTGACTCGCTGGGATACGGCACGAGGAAGGGCAGATTGCTCAGGTGCGCCAGCAGCCGACTGCGCTCGGCCACAATCCGGGCCACATTGGCCCGCAAGTAGTCCAGGTCGTCGAGGGCGGCGATGGCGGTTATCTCGGCGCCAAGGCTGAGGTTATAGGGCTGCTTGATCTTCCAGAGTTGGGTGATCATCCAGTCGGGGAAGATTCCGTAGCCGATACGCATCCCGGCTAGACCGGCCCACTTGCTGAAGGTGCGCAGCACCGCCAGGTTCTCGTGCTGGCTCACCCAGGGTATCACGCTGGCGTCGCCGTCTGGATCGACAAACTCCATATATGCCTCGTCCACCACCACGAGCAGCGGCAGGCGCAGCAGCCGCTCGATCTCGTCGGGCGGGGTGAGGTTGCCGGTGGGGTTGTTCGGCGAGGTGAGGAAGAGGACTTTGGCCCGGCTGACAGCGGCAGCCACCTCAATCGCCGGGATGTCCAGGGAAAAGTCGGCGCGGCGCGGCACGCGGATCACCCGCCCCCCGTTCACGCCGGTATCGAAGCTGTACATGCCGAAGGTGGGTGGACAGTCGATCACCGCATCGCCGGGCGACAGAAAGAGCCGCAGCACCAGATCGATCAACTCATCAGCACCTGCCCCGCACAGGATGCGCTCAACCGGCTGACCCACATAGCCGCTCAGAGCTGTGCGCAGCCTGGTCTGGTTGGGGTCGGTGTAGATCGCGATTGAGAGACGGCCCGTGGGGCCGTCTGTCGTCGCCAGATCCGCCAGAGCTTGCGCAGTTCGCGGCGATGGGCCGTACGGATTTTCATTAGCATCGAGCTTCACCAGCCGCTCAATGGGAATTCCTAAGCGAGCTGCCAGCACGTCAAGGGGTAGGATGGGCGTGTAGGGCTCAAGCCCAGCGATCTCGGGCCGGATCAGGTTGGTAATTGACATCAGGGTATTCCTCAGCTTAGCTGCGCACCCCATGATACCATGCGCAGACGTGCGTCACATCCAGGACGGTGGTCTGCTACAATAGAGGTGTGTGCCGCAGCACACCCATCTCCTCTGCATCACCATATTACACTCCACATGTACCCTCCGCCACAGAACAGGAGGTTTGTCGTGCCGTTGCAGATCGTGGCGCTCAGCGGCCCTCTGGCGGGCCGCATCTTTCCACTTGGCAACGTGCCCCTGAGCCTGGGGCGAACCCCTGAGAATGCGGTTGTTCTTGCCAGCGCCCTGGCTTCGCGCCACCACGCCGAGCTGCGTTACGAGGGCAATGGCTATGTCCTCTATGATCTGGGCAGTTCTAACGGCACGTTGGTGAATGGCCAGCGCGTCCAGACCGTACACCTGAACCCCGGCGATGTGATCACCATTGGCGATGAGTCGTTTCGCTTCGACGCACCGGCGATGGACAAGACGTTGCTGGTCGGCGGTACTCATCCACCACCAGCCTTTGCTGCCCAAACCCCGCTGCCGCCTGTTGCGCTGCCCCCCGCCTATGCGCCCACCCCGTCCCGCCCCAGGTCGCGCACGCCGATTGTGATTGTCGTCGGCCTGCTGCTGGCCTGTGCGGTGGTCGCGGGCCTGGCTGGCGGCGCGCTGCTGATCACCCGTATCTCTGGCGGTGGTTCTGCGACCACGCAGCCCGTGGCGGGAACCAGCGCCGCCGGGGGCCAGGCAGCGCCCGCCCCGGTGCCCACCCGTGTCCCCGCTTCTGGACAAGACGCCGCCTGGACGGTGATGGTCTACCTGGACGGCGACAATAATCTGGAGGCCGACGCCCTGGCCGACTTCGCCGAGATGGCCAAAGTCGGATCGAACGACTCGATCAAGATCGTCGTCCAGTTCGACCGGGTGCAGTCGCGGGAGGCGTGGGACGACACCTCGGCGGGGGACTGGGACAGTACCAAGCGTTTCTTGGTGGGGAAAGATATGCGGCCCACGCCGGGGAATGCGCTTGAGGATCTTGGCGAGCAGAACATGGGCGATCCGACCGTCCTGGCCGACTTTGTCGCGTGGGGGGTGACGACCTACCCTGCCCAGCACTACGCCCTGATCATCTGGGATCACGGCGGCTCGTGGCTGGGGCTTGCCAGTGATGACACCGACCAGGATCAGCTAAACCTGCCGGAACTGAGCGCGGCTCTGGAAACGGCCCGCCAGAAGACAGGATTCGGCACCCTCGACCTGATTGGCTTCGACGCCTGCCTGATGGCGCAACTCGATGTTCTGATGGCGATTGAACCCTACGCGCACGTGGCGGTGGCCTCGGCGGAACTGGAGCCACGTCAGGGCTGGGCCTGGGATACGTGGCTAGAATCCCTGGCCGCAGACCCGTCCCAGGACGCGCTGACCATCGCGCCGGTGATTGTGCAGACCTACATCGACTCGTACCAGTCTGTTCATGAGAACGACGTGACCCTCTCGGCGTTCGACCTGCGCAAGCTACCCGCGCTGACCCAGCAGGTTGACCGGCTGGCACAGGCGATGCTCGCTGATATGCGTGGCTCGTACACCGCAATCGGCCAGGCCCGCTCGTATGTGGATGTCTACGCGCCCGCGTACTCCGAGCAGTTTAACTCCGTGGATCTGGGGCAGTTCGCTGGGTTGCTGCCTGAGCAGGGGGCGAAGGGCGAGGTGGCGGCGGCGGCGGCCGATCTGGGCAACGCCCTTACGCAGGCCCGCATTGCCAACGGCACCGGGAGCTACCACGCGAAGGTCAGCGGCCTGTCGATCTACTTCCCGCAACTGGCCGAGCTGTATGTGGACGCCTACGAGCGCGGGTCGCCCCTGCCACGCGCCACAAAATGGGCCGACTTCCTGAAGAACTACCAGAGCGCGGGCGACACGGCGGTGACGACGCCGACGATCAGCGACCTGCAGATTGACCGCACCAGTGTGAGTCCACATACGCCGGTGACGCTGAGCGGCTCGCTCAGCGGCAGCGATAGTGCCTACGTCTTCTCCTTCATCGGTATCCCCAACGCCAGCCGCGACACGGTGGATCTGATCTCGGTAGATTTCATCTACCCGCCGGGGGCGGGGCCGGGCAGCGCTGCGCCGAAGTGGCCCAATGGTAAATTTGACCTGAGCCTGAACTGGGACGCAACCAACTGGTACTTGAGCAACGGCAGGGATCAGATCGAGGCGCTGCTGGGGCCGGTGAAGTACGGCAGCGGATTCTACGGCGTGGAGGGCGTCTATACCTCGCGGGCCACTGGCGAGCAGATCGACGCTGGCTTGATCTTCAGCGTGAGCGGCACTCAGGGCGAACTGACCCGGATCTGGGGCTTCCCGAAGTCAGCGGGCAAGCAGGAGGCCCAGCCCTACGAACTGAACCCGGCTGCGGGCGATACGTTCACCGCCTACACACGCAGCTACACCGATACTGGCGGCAGCCTCAAGCCCGCCCGCGTGAAGGGGCAGACGATCACGTTTGGCGACACGCCCCTGAGCGCGAGCGACGGGCCAACCCTGAGCGGCGATTATGTGATGGGCTTTCTGGTGCGCGACATCGCTGGGAACTATAGCTATGATTATGTTGATGTGACTGTGACGAATCCGTAAATTACGAAGAATGTAGACATGAAACCCTGCGTAAAAAGTGAGGTGGGCGATGTCGCACCCGATGAATGCGTTTATGGCCCGGCTCCAGCACGTAGGTGTGGGCGTGATCAGCGGATGCTATACACCGGCGACGATTGCCCAACTCGCACAAAGCCTCGGTCGGTTGGCCTTTTTCGGTGATGAGAGTGTCTTGTTGGTAGCCGGCGGCGATCAGCAGCGGGCCTGGGCCGACCTAGCGCTGCGCGGGGTGGATGTCCAGGTACGGCGGATAGATCTGTTGGCCGCGCCGAACGTGGGAACGGGCTTTATCCTGATCGGCGTCGGCCCGGCCCACGGCTTCGCCCTGCTGGCCTACCCGATTGAGCCGGTGGAACGCGATGAGAGCGTGCGACTGCACGATGTATGCTGGTGTGTTAGCCCGGCGGCTCTGCGCGAACTCGCCGACATGCTGCACGAGGCAATCAGTGCCGATGTGATCCGGCGAATTGCCGCGCTCCACGCCCCCGCATCCGAGCTACTGCTGCGCCTGAGCAGCAACCTGCTCGACTTCGCCGCCCGCCAGCACAGCACCCTCGGTGTGGCCAACCGCGCGCTTAGTGAGCGCATGCGCAACCAGGAGGATCAGACGCGCATGATCGTCCACGATATGCGTGCGCCTCTGCATACGCTGCTGATCAGCATCAAGGCTCTCCAGCGCCAACGCTTTGACCCTGACGGCCAGAACGAGTTGCTTGGCGTGGCCAGGGATAGCGCCAGTTACCTGCTGACCCTCACCGAGACGGTGCTGGACTCAGCGCGCCTGGAGACTAACGACTGGTCGCTGAAGCGCCAGCCGGTGCGCCTGATCAACCTGGTGCAATCGGTATGCGACCCGCTGGAGGTTGCGGCGCGTCCAGATCAGGCTCGGCTGCGGCATATGGTGGCCGACGATCTGCCGATGATCTGGATCGACCGCACCCTGATGGAGCGCGTATTGATGAACCTGATCACCAACGCGATTAAGTACACCCCGGCCAGCGGCGAAATCAGCGTGACGGCCCGGCTGATCCACGATGGTCATACGGTTGAGATGAGCGTGAGCGACTCGGGCCAGGGCATCTCGAAAGAGGCGCAGGCCCACATCTTTGAGCGATTCTACCAAGCCAACGAGAACGACCGTCGTCGTGGTACGGGCCTGGGCCTCTACTTCTGTCGGCTCGCTGTGGAAGCTCACGGCGGTAGTATCGCGGTGCAAAGCGCGGTGAGCCAGGGTAGTTCCTTTATTATTTCGCTCCCGATTACCACTGGAGGGGGTGACAGGGTGACATTGGTGACAGGGTGACTTGGTGACTTGGTGACTCCCCGTCACCCCGTCACCCCGTCACCGCGTCACCCCGTCACCGCGTCACCCCGTCACCCCGTCACCGTGTCACCCCGTCACCGCGTCACCGCGTCACCGCGTCACCCCGTCACCCCGTCACCCCGTCACCGCATCACCGCGTCACCCCGTCACCCCGTCACCCCGTCACCGCATCACCGCGTCACCGCGTCACCCCGTCACCCCGTCACCCCGTCACCGTGAAGGATACAGGTTTGACGGTCTGTGTCACGGATGCTATGATGCCGCGCAAGCCACCCCTTCTACGTCTACA
>CAIRFY010000043.1 GCA_903877945.1 uncultured Oscillochloris sp.
CAAGCTAGGATGAGGCGAGGAGGCGAGGAGGCGATGCTATCGCATCCTCGCCTCCTCGCCAAACGGTCAAGCTGAAACCTTGTCTTACCGCCCAATCAGTGGCAGGAAGACATGTTCAGTGCGCCCCCATACGTCGAGCACTCCGTTCATATCTGCGGCCACAACCTCCAGGGCCGGGTCTGCGTCGAGATTGGCCAGGGCCGGTGCCCCCTTCACCGAGTAGGTCACTGCCTGCGGCCAGCCAGCCACCAGCGTGCCGTCGCGATGCCAGGCGTAAACGTGGGCGTCGTCGCTGCCAGCGAGGATCTCCGGGTACCCGTCACCGTCAATATCGCCGACCGCCGGTGCGCCAAAGATCTCCGCGTTGGTTGTCTGCGGCCAGCCCGCGAGGCGTGACCCGTCGTGGTGCCAGATCCAGAGCTTGTGGTCGTCGCTGCCGACCAGGATCTCCAGATTACCATCGCCATCCACATCGGCGGTAAGCGGCGAGGAGCGCACTGTCCAGCCGGTGGAGCGCCGCCAGATCTGGGTACCGTTGGCGTCGAGCAGGTAGACATAGCCGTCGCCGGAGCCGATCACCACTTCAAGCCCGGCGTGATTGGTGTCAATGTCGGCGATAGCTGGGGTTGAGAGGATCATGTCGCCCGTTGCGAATGCCCAGCGGCTACTGCCGTCAGCGTTGAAGGCGTAGAGGGTGCCGTTGGTTGATCCCACGATGATCTCAGGGCTGCCGTTGCCATCCAAGTCGGCGATGCGCGGCGAGCTGTTGAGAATCTGGCTGTCGTAGGTGTCATGTAGCTCACCGATGCTGACCGGCCAGCCCGGTCGCGGCGTGCCATCGGCGTTGAAGGCATAGAGGCGTCCGTCGGCCAGGGGCACCACCACCTCCGGTTTCCCATCGCCATCGAGGTCGCCCACGGCTGGGGTTGCCAGGATCCGATACGTTGTCCCGACCTCGACGCCGACGCTCACCGGCCAGCCAGTGAGGGCCGATCCGTCGGCGTGCCAGGCGTAGAGTTTGCCGTCAGCCGCGCCGACGATCACCTCCGGCTTCCCGTCACCATCCAGGTCGGCCACCGCCGCCGCTGCGCGAATCCCGCCCCCGACCGTCTGCGGCCAGCCGCTAAGCGGGTGCATGTCCGTATCGTAAACCTCGACCCGGTTCGCGAGCAGGTTGCCGATGATCACCTCGGGATTCCCGTCGCCGGTGATGTCGGCGGCAATGGGCGGGGCGAAGTAGCGCGACGCTGGCGCGGTTTCGCTTGCGTTGATCGTCACCAAGCTTGGCGCGGGGATCGCCCCACCCCAAAGCCAGGCGACGGTGGCATTGGCTAGGTCAGACCAGCCCGATGACTGGACGCCCCCGCTCTGGATGTACTGCACGTAGGCCGGGTAGCCGCGCCAGATGCCCGCGAACTCCTGGAGCCAGCGCCACCCCTCGGGGAAGACGTGGGCTAACGGCAGGTCGTAGCCGATCAGGGGCGCAGTGCTATCAAAGCGGCTGGTCACCGTCTGCGTATTGTCGAGATGGCCCGGCTGCACCAGATGGATGTCCTGGCCGGTCTCGACAACGTGTAGGTAGGGATCCCAGGGCAGCGGCCGCAGCCCATCCAGCGGGTTCGCTGACGGGTCGCTCAGCACGACCGTCAGCGTCGCCTGCTGCCCGGCGATCACGCCCTGCTGATTGGGGCGGGTGTTGGTCTGCTCCATCGTCGCTGTTGGCTGCGGCAGCGCCTCGCGGGTGCGACTGAAGATCGTGACCGTCGGGTCGCCGACGCGAAAGCCAGCGCGCTCGGCGCGCACCTGTGTGCCGAGCGGATTGGTCACGCTCAGCGTGTACCAGCCATCGCCAGTCAGCGGCAACTGGTGGCGGAACACGTGGTTGAGGAAACCCGCACCACGGGCCAGGGACTCGTAGTGGATCTCCACCGCCGCGAGGTCGCCCGAGGCCAGCGCGCCGCGCTTGATGGTGATGCGCGCCAGAAAGTCGTTGTAGTCCCAGTCCGACCAGTTGTACTTTTTGAGATCCTCGAAGGCGACGATGCTGCGGTCGGTAGTCCAGACGAGCGGGCCGTAGACCGCCGCAATGGCTTGGTCGTCCGGGTCGTCGTCGGCCACCACGCGGGCGCTGTTGTTTGCGGGGATCGGCTGAGCGCGGATGTCGCGACCTGCGGCGGTGAAGGTCGCCGGATAGCTCGCGCCAGCCTCTGCGCTGTTGATGTGCGCCGTGAAGCTGATGTTCAGGGACGCGCCGCCCGGCAGTGTGGGCAAATCCCAGGGCGCACCCGTCAGGTCGGCCAGGGGCGCACCGTCAACGTGCGCAGAACCGGCCACGAAGTTGCTGTTTGACGGCAGGATTGCGGCGAGGGTCATGCTCTCGGCGCGCCCGCTGCCCACATTGGCGATGGTGACGAGGTAGTTCACGAGGTCGCCGACATGAACCTCGGCACGGTCGGCGGCGGCGGTGATGGTCAGCGCCGGATCCATAATGTTGTTCGCCACGGGATTGCTCAGGCGTGCGGAAATGTTGGATGTGGTGTAGTTGGCCTGGTTCGGCACCGCCTCGCCGTCACGCGCCGGGCTGGCCGCAGGTAGCTGGGCGCTGACGGTCACGCTGCGTTGCTGGCCCGGCGGGATCGTGCCAAGCGGCACGCTCACGCTGCCCGCGTTGACTGTGCCCGCGCTCACGCCGGTGACGGTGAGACGAGCGCTGATCGGGTCGCTCAGGGTGACGTTGTAGAGCGTGGCGTTGATCGGCGTGGTCGGGACGGTGAGCGTGTAGCTGAGCGTGCCGCCGTGGGTGAATTCGCCATCGCTAAGTTTCACCTCTTTGCGCAGCGCCGATTCCGGGGTCGCCAGCGCAACGGTGGCCGTCGGGCCGCTGTAGGTGCGTTCGTCGGCGCGCCCGTCGTTATCAACATCGCCAGGTATTCCGGGCTGTGAGGTGTAGACCGGCACACTCGCTGCGCTACTCATCTTCAGGTCGGCGGCGATCCCGGCGTCGGCCCGCACGCTCAGCAGGACGACCCAGGCTGCGCCGTTCGGCAGCACATCGAGGCCGTAGTGTGCCGTCGTCGCCCCTGCCACACTCGTATCGCTGGTGATCGGGGCCGGGCCAGTCCAGCCCGTCGGCAGGCTGACCTGCGACGATTGGGTGGCGACGAAGCTCAGCCCGGCGGGGAGCAGTTGCTCCAGAGTAAGATCGTAGGCCGGGCTGTAGCCCTGGTTCTGCACCTGGAGCCGCATAGTCAGGCTCTCGCTCGCGCCGACGACGGCCTTGTTGGCGCTGGCGCTCAGCGCCAGGTAGGGCTGGTTAATCGTCACGGTCGCCTGGGCGCGCGGGCTGCGGCGCGTGGTTTTGCTGGTATCAAGGCCATCGAAGGCCGCGCCCGTCGTCTGGTAGCCAGCGGCACTGTCGTACCAGCCAACGTAGACACTGGCGCTGGCCGAGTTGCGCACGGCGTTATTGGTGTAGTACTGCGTGGTGGGACTGCCGGGCTTGTAGCCGGTGAACAGGGTGTCGAAGCGGATCGTGAACGTGGCAGCGGCTGTCCCCGCGCTGTTGTCAAGCGTATTGAGAAACCACCGTAGCTCACGCTGTCCATCGGAAAGCGGGTTCTGTAGGTGGTGCCCTGCCGTGCCGTCGAGAGTCGCGCCAGTAATTGAGGTGGTGCGCAGGTAGGCAAAGCCCTGGGGCAGACTGTTGGCCTGGATGACGGGCCAGTAGGCCACCACGCCGGTCGGGACGCTGCCGGTGATCGTCCAGGCGACCGTATCACCCGGCTTCGCGCTGGTCGGGCTGGCGCTCAACGTCAGCGTGACCCCGCGCAGATAGACGGTCGTGCTATTGGTGTTCAGGTTGCCAGTGCTGGTTGTCGCCGCCCACTGGTGACCGAGGCTATCGGCGCGGCTGTTGTAGGCCACGCTGGCGAGGTTGCTCATCTGGGCACCGGCGGCCAGACCAGCGGGCACGGTCGCGCTATAACTGAAGCTCTGGGTGGCCCCAGGTGCGAGGCTGGGCACCGTCGCCCAGGTAAGGGTGCCGCCCTGCCCGCTGGCCGGGTTGCCGCTGGTAGTCGTGTAGCTGCTTGGTGTCGGGGTGGCGCTCCCGCCGCTGGCGGAGATGAGCAGATCCTTCGGCACCGTGTCGCTGACCGCGAGGTTGTACGCCGTTGCGGCCCCGTTATTGGTCACGCTGATTGTAAAGTTCACCTGGCTTCCGCCAACAAGGTTGGTGGCCGGGTTGGCACTCTTGGTCAGGGTCAGATCCGGCGCAACATAGGCGACATCTGTGCTGCCGCGTAGGCTGTAGACCGTCGCTCTGGTGCCCTGGCCGGTGAGCTTGCCGAAGTTGGCAACCAGCCAGCCCGGCTGCACGTCTGGAATATCGCCGAGCCGTGCGTCAATGGTTGCCTGCCAAGTGGCACCACGGGCCGCGTTGCAGAGTCGCCACTCCAGGTACTCCAGGCCGCCGAGTGCGCCGACAGTGGGCAGCGTCGGGGCGCTGGTACAATCACCGCTGTTGGCGAACGTCCCGGCGGTTGTGTGGCTCGCGCTGCCTGCCACATAATGCATGCCGCGTGGTAGAAAATCGCGGATGATGATCGCCCGTGCATCCACATCGGTCGCGCTGGCATAGCTCAGCCGGAAGCGCAGCGTGTCACCCGTGAATCCCTTGGCGGTATTTGACCATGCGTTCAGGTCGGTGCGCCAGACCTCCTTGGTGAAGGTTGGCATACGGGTGGTCACGCTCGCGGCGGACTGATCGGGCGAGGACGCGCCAGCGCGACTCGGGGTGCTGAGATCGGTCCAGGTGCCATTGAGGATGACGCTGTTGGTGAGGCGGTCAGACGATACCACCGGCTGCCCGGTGTAGGGCGCGGCATCGTAGACCGGGTCTACCTTGGCGGTGAAGCTGACCTGGGCAGTGGCCCCCGCCCCAGTCGTCGCCGGGTCAAGCGCCCAGATCAGGGTTGTGAGGCCCGCGCTAGGCGTGTTTGCTTGTACGTCATGCGGCGGCACCGATGCGCTGCCCTCGACATAGCTCATCCCGTCGGGAAGCACATCAGTGAGAACCACATTGGTTGCCGCATAATACTCCGCGATATACACACTCAGTTGGAAGTTCACCGAGGTGCCGATCCCAACCGTGTCCGGCTGGGCGCTCTTGTGGACGGTCATGTAGTCGGCGGTGATCGTGACGGGCGCGTCATCCGCCGGGGTAGACTGGGTGCCGTCAGCGGTGGCGAGGCCAGCGTAGACCCCGCTGGCCTCGTAGGTCAGATTGATCAGCGTATCCTCAGGGATGGGTGCGCCGTGCATCGGGCCGGCGAACGGCCCCGCCGCCGCCGATATGTCGGCGGTCGTGCGATAGCTGTAGGGCACAGCCGCATCAAAGCTGATCACAATCGGCGCATCATACTGGGCTGGGGTCAGCGTGCCGATCCCCCAGCGCAGCGTGAGCGAGCCGTCGCTCTGGAGGGCGAGTGTCGGACTGGCGGCAGCGCTGGTCGGGTTAGGACTGATGCTGGGGGCACCAAGGTAGACCGCGCCCGGCGGCAGAGTCGCCGTCACCGTAACCATTGCGGTGTTGCCGACCCGATTGTTGCGCAGGGTCAGCCGATAGCGGTAGGGCCAGTCGGCCCCGGCCCGCACGCCCGGCGCACTGCTCATCTCACCGGCACCGCTGGCCTGGTGCCCTGAGGTGGACTGCTCGACCGCCGCCTCCAGATCAATCGCCTGGGGGCGAGCCGCGAGGCTATGCGTCGCACGAACCCATGCTCCGCTGTTGTCGGGCATCGTGTTGACCGCAGCGTTAGCGGTCGTGCTGAACGTCGCACCAATGCCCAGGCTCGCATCCAGACTGGCGCTGAGCGTCAGGGACAGAGACTCGCCCGCCTCCAGGTCGGCGATGTTGTCCCAGTTGACGAGCGTGCTACCATCGGCCTGGGCTGCGATCAGCGAGGGCGACGGGTCTGCGCTGACGACACGCAGCCCAGCCGGGATGCTGTCGCTCATCGAGAGATTGTAGCCTCTGCCGATCACCGGCGTGGAAGCCGTGTTGCGAACCTGGATTACGTAGGTCACGCCTCCGCCGAGCGTGGGCTCTGCGCTGACTGACTGACTGAGGGTGAGGACGGGCGCGGACGGAATAGCCGAGGACTGAGCGGCACGGGCGTGGCTGGTAGGCAGCAGGGCAACAAGTGCGACGATTACCAGCATGAGACGAGTCAGGGAAGAGGGGTGCATAGGAACCTTGGTGATGGTGGTTATGACTGTACACAACCAGTTCAGCCAGGAAATCGCATCCCCTCGCGGTCAGCCGCCACGGAACGTGTCAAGCCCCCGTGAGACAGATTCGGGTCGAGTTTAGGGAACACTCGTGATTTCCGGCTCAGGTGCGAATGATGGGGGCAGTGTAGCACCAAGCCAGCATGTTTTCCAGTTCCGCGTGCCTGTTGCTGAGGCGCGAAACCTTGTCAGGTTTGGTAGTGTACGAATCGGGCATCGTGGGGTTTGTTTACTTAGGCATGTTTCAAACTAGCTTGACAGTGTGCAGTGATTGTAGCGCCGCCTTCCAGGCGGTCAGGAGTACCACCGCAGGCGGGAAGCCCGCGCTACAACTGTCACGCTAGAATGGCTGCTTCTGAAACATGCCTTAGGCATGTTTCAAAATGGGCACATTCAGCTTGACAGTCTTGCGATGATGCGCCGAGGCGATGAGGCGATACGTATCGCCTCA
>CAIRFY010000044.1 GCA_903877945.1 uncultured Oscillochloris sp.
CCGCCGCCGGAGGCGTGGCGCACAATCTTATAACCCAGAGCGTGCAGGGTATGGCGGGCCACAGCCCGGCAATGCGGCCACGGCTCCAGAGCGCGGCCAATATCGTCCACGGCGGACTTATTAAACGAACTGACCAGAATCCGCTGCGGCGCGAACACGCCCTGGCGTACCAGACGCTCGACGCGGTGTACCATCGCCGTCGTCTTGCCCGCCCCAGCCACGGCAAACACCAGGGCCGGGCCGTGGTCGTGAGCGACAATCTGCTGCTGCTGGTCGGTGAGCTGAACCATACACATTCTCCCTGTGCTGCGATACCATATACTACTACAGATGCACCGCAGCCACAGAAGGAAGGGTTACGCCAGGGCTGGTGCAACGTCACCCTCCGACCCTCACCCCCTGCCCCTCTCCCTCACGGGGCGAGGGGAGATCCGCACCAGGACACGTCCGACTCCCCCTCTCCCGCTCAGGGAGAGGGGGCTGGGGGGTGAGGGCTGCCCGGCGATCACACGACTTTGCAACCGCCCTACGGGTGCTATAATGCTCTTCCTGACATCAACAGCACCCGGGATCGATCTGTACCCGCTATCTCACCCATGAATATTCCTGAGCAGATCGGTAACTATACCCTCGACCGCGAGATCGGCAGCGGCGGGTCAGGCCAGGTGTGGCTGGCGCATCATGCCAAGCTGCCTGATCGTCTCGTGGCTGTAAAATTACTGATGGCGCATGATCGCGATGCCATCCGCCGCTTTCACCGCGAGGCCGTCATCGCCGCACGCCTGCGCCACCCCAACATTGTCCAGTTCTATGACTACGGTTACACCCAGCCCTTCTACTACGCGATGATCGAGTACATCGCCGGTAGCTCCCTGCGCCATCTGGTCGAGAAGCAGGGCCGCCTGCATCTTGACGAGACCCTCGCCATCTTCCGCCAGATCGCCGCCGCCCTCGATTACGCCCACAGCCTCGGCATCGTCCACCGCGATGTGGCCCCCGGCAACATCATGGTTGAGCAGGGTACCGGGCGCGCCCTCTTGACCGATTTTGGCATCGCTCGCGAAAACGGCCAGTCGATCACCATCACCAACACGATTATGGGCACCCCCGGATTCTTTTCGCCTGAGCACTTCCAGGGCTTACGCGCAGTCACTCACGTCTCCGACCTCTTCTCGCTTGGCGTCGTCCTCTACCATATGCTCAGCGGCCAGATGCCCTGGGATGAGTCGCCAGGCATGCCCAACAACCCCGGATTTAGCCCGCCCGCGCCCCTGCGCCAGCGCGGCGTCGATAACCTCCCCAGCGATGTTGACCGCGTGCTGCTCACGATGCTCGCCATCGATCCGACCCACCGATTTCCCTCGGCCCGCGCCGCCGTCGATGAGCTCGACCGGATCTTCTCGCGGCATCAGATGACCACGCAGATCCTCGTCGCTCCCGCTCCGACTCCCCCCCCGGCACCGGTCGATTTTCAGTCGAGCGGCGTCATAGCGAACGATGTCGAGACGATCCTTGGCCCCAATCTCGCCCGTGCGCCCATCGACCGCGCCCACCGCCGCGCCGCCGATCTCCGCAACCCGACAATGATCATCTCGCTTCTCGATGCCTGGGCTGCCCAACAGCGCTTTGGCTTGCGCCGCAAGCTCCTCGGTCGCCTCGCTCGCCTGCAAAAGATCACCAGTTCCAATGTTTACTTCTACCGCCTGCGCCTGCTCTACGAGCAGCGGAGACTCGTTGAAGACGATGAGGAACCCGACCATAGCGCACAGCCCTTCGCCTTGACTCCTGAGATTGATCGCTGGAAAATGGATAATCTACCTCCGGTCACGGATTTTGTGGAGCATGCCGGCGAACGGGTCATCCTTCCCGGATCAACCCGCGTCGTCTCCTGCACGCCCTGCGATGGCCGTGGCTCCACCCCATGCCCGCACTGCAATGGCACGCAGCGCGTCTTCGTCATCCGCCCGGTGACCTTCCCGGTCGGAGTCGGGGCGACCACGTCAGCAACTCCCGTTGCCAGTGGGACGGACAGCGGGACACCATCCGCCAATGGTCGGGTGCGCAACAGCACGGCTACCGCCCCCAGCACGTCGGCGCAGGTCGCGCCGCGCACCGAGCGGGTGCTTGTGCCATGCCCCGCGTGTGCGGGTCGTGGCGGGATCACCTGCACCCGCTGCGAGGGCGTCGGTCGGCTTGTGCAGCGCAAGGCGTTTCGCTGGAGCCGCCATACCGAGATCGTCGAGGGGCATGACGACCGGCCTGCCCTGCGTGAACACTGGCTCCACCGTGTCTGTAAGGCCGAGGTGATCTACCAAGAACGCCAGCCAAGTGGATTTCGCCCCGAGTGGTCGATGATCGACACCCTCGCCCCCATCATCGCTCATGCCCAAGAACTATCCAATGCCGATACGCGCATCGTGCTCAGCGAGGTCACTGTGAGCTTTATCCCCGTCACCGATGTTGTTTTCGATCTCGGAAAGCCGGGTGACAGCGGCCTCTATAAGCTGACCATCTACGGATTTGAGAATATGATCCCCGCCGACTGGCGATTCCTTAACTGGGAACGGGTGATCGCAACGTGTCTCGTCCTCTTTTTTGCGATAATCGCGATCATCCTCGCTTGGGTCGTTTTCTCCTAGAACCAATACTTTTCACATACGCCGATCCTGCATCGACCTTGCCCCCTCACCTCCAGCCCCTCTCCCTCACGGGGAGAGGGGAGTACATCCCTTCCTGATACGGAATACTCCCCCTCTCCCGTTCAGGGAGAGGGGGCTGACCACCGACACATTCCTTATAGTCGTAACTGATGAGTTTCATCACTGTTATAAAATTGCTATATACTGGAGCCAGAATTTCCCGATTCACCACACCCTCGCACCCACTGACCGGTAGGGCATTCCCTATGCGGGGTCTTTGAACGATGTAGAGTTCGGAATCGCCGGCTCGACACGCAATCGCTGCGGTATATGTCGTGGCCTTGGGATCTAAGGAGCGGCCCCTTTATGGATCACCCCCAATCATCGACCAGCCGACATCTCCTCAACGGCGTCAACGTACGTAGGTCCCACGTCTATCTCGCCCTCGTCCTCGTCGTGATCCTGTCCCTCCTGAGCGTTGGCGCGCATGTCATCCTTGCGAGTTCTCTTATTACCTTCGATATCAAACCCGCTTCTATTATCGAGGGCAATAGCGGATTACAGGTTGTCAATTTTACGGTCAAACTCTCGCAAGCCGTCGGCACCGGGCAACAGATCGTGATCGATATGAGCTCGGTGGCGCTACCTCCGGGTCCTAATGCTGCGACGCAGGGCAACAAAGCGGTTGATCCGAATGCCGACTATAACTCCACGCCAACCACGCTGACCTTTAACCCCGGCGATACCCAGCATGTCTTTCCCGTCACCGTTTATGGTGATACCCTGGATGAGTTCAACGAGGGCTTTATCGTCCGAGCGACGGTCGCTACCTCAACTGTTCCGGGCATCGTCACCGGCAACGTATTCGAGACCCAGGGGATCATTATTGATGATGACAACCCCACTGTTCAGTCAATCAGCGCACCAACCGTGACCGAAACCGTTGATGCGACGATTGACTTTGTGGTCACCCTCGATAGGGCCAGCCTCATCGGAGAGGACATTAGTATCGCCTATCAGACGGTTGATGGTACCGCTGTCGGCGGTGTCGATTTTACAGGCGCGAGCGCCGGTCGTCTGCTGATCCCTGCGGGTAGTATCACCGGGACGATTACGATCCCGCTTATCGACACGCTCGTGAACAAGCCGACGACGACCTTCCAACTTGAACTTCTGGAAGCATCCTCGCTCAGTGTGAACGTACCTTTTGTACAGACGCTCGCCACAGGTACGATCCTTGATGAGAACGATGCGCCGGTCATCGACGCCAACGGCGCACTTCCGGGAATCGATGGCGTGGCAGGGTTTATTCAGACGAGTCCTCCCACCAGTAACCCTACCGGGATCGCCTCTAACCTGACGGTGAGCGACCCGGAGAACGACCAGATCAGCAGTGTGGTCGTGACGATCACCGACCTCGTCGATCCGGCGGCAGAGGTGCTGGATGTGAATGTCGGGGCAACCGGGATCACCAAAAGCTACAACGCAACCACCGGCACCCTCACCCTCACGGGGCCGGTGATCACCGGAACCATGCAGACGGTTCTCCGTACCCTGACCTACGGCAATAACTCGCCGACACCCGGCGTTATGCGTACGATCAGTCTCGTGGCGACTGATAACGGCACGCCGCCCGGACCCGCCACCAACAATCCGGTTGCGACTATCGTCATCGGGATCAACGCCCTCCCGCCAACGGCGAGTAATGACATCGCCACGGTGTTTGAAGACATCGCCAAGCCTATTGATGTACTCGCTAACGACAATGCCGGTGGCGGCGCGAAGATGATCGTCAGCGTAGATACCACTGGCACAAACGGCACGGTCACCTTCACCGCCACAAGCCTGACGTACCAGTCGAACCCCAACTATTGCAACAACGGCACGTCCTTCGACATCTTCACCTACACCATTAACGGCGGATCAACGGCCACCGTGCGAGTCATGGTCACCTGCGTGAACGACCCGCCGAGCCTCGCCCCTGGCGCTGATGTTAGTGTGGTTGAGGATTCGGGTGCCTACTCTGCGACGTGGTTTGACCCACTGACCATCTCGCCTGGCCCTGGCGAGACGGTACAGACACCCTTCATCCTCACCACCAGCAATGACAATAACGCCCTGTTCAGCGTTCAGCCCAGCGTGGATATAATCTCGGGTACCCTGACGTTCACCCCTGCGGCCAATGCCAATGGCAGCGCCCTTGTCACCGTAACCCTGAAGGACAATGGCGGCACCGCCAATAATGGCATTGATACCACGTTGTACACCTTCACCATCACGGTTACGCCTGTGAACGACCCGGCGACGGTGACATCGATTGGCCTGACCGTCGATGAAGGCGGGCAGAGCACCATCACCAAGGATATGCTCGCGGCCAACGATGTCGATACGCCGCTGCTGGATCTGACGTTCACCATCTCCTCGACCGTACACAACGGACAACTGCGGATAACCGACGGAATTAGTACCATTGTTCTGTCAAATGGCAGTACGTTCAAACAGTCCGACATCGATAGCGGGCGGCTCAACTATACCCACGACGGATCCAACACCATAGCTGACGATTTCACTTTTACCATGAATGATGGGACACTAGGGACGTTCCTTATCACCATCAATCCGGTAAATGACGCCCCGGTACTCACCCTTACTACTGGGGCGGCGGATTACCAACTCGGCAACCCGGCGGTGGTAATCGATGCTGGGGCAACCGTGACCGACAGCGACTCGCTGAACCTTAACAACGGCAAGCTCACGATCGTACTCACCAACAGTGGTGTGGGCGATGTTCTGGGTATTCCGAACCAGGGCAGTGGAGCCGGCCAGGTCGGTACCTCGCTTGGTTCGGGCGTCCTCTTCAGCGGTGTTCAGGTTGGCACATTCACCAGAACAAGCACAACCGTAAGCTCAACCGTAACCACCACGCTGGAGATCACGTTCAACATCAACGCAACGCCCGCAGCCGCTCAGGCGCTTGCGCAGAACATTACCTTCAGCAATATGGCACCCATTACGACGCCCGGATCGCGGGTGGCCATATTTACCGTGAACGACGGATTGATCGACAGCCAGGCCCGCAGCAAGACGATTACCTTCAACCAGCCGCCGATAACCGTTGATGATACGGTGAACGTGACGATCAACAGTATCGCCGAGCCGATTGCGGTACTCAAGAATGACAGCGATGCCGACGGTGATACCATAATCATCACGGCCGTAATACCGGCGACCCACGGGAAGACGGCTATTGATTCATCTGGCTCGTACGTTACCTATACACCGGATACGGACTACCTCGGGGCTGACAGCTTCACCTACACCATTAGCGATGGCAAAGCTAGTACGACGGGGACGGTCAATGTGACGGTGAAGAAGTGCGTGATCTACATACCACTGGCTGCGAATCCGCCCTACGCCGACCTGGTCGTCAGTTTCACGGTCAGCCCAGCCGTGCCTACGGGTGGAGAGAGAGCCAGCATCGCGGTGACGGTAACCAATCGCGGCGAGGCTGCAGCATCGAACTTCTGGGTTGACTTCTACATCGATCCCACATCGATCCCAGTGGTGAATACCCGCTGGAATGATCTCTGCCGACCTTCAACCAAGCCCTACGTCACGCCGCCGTGCTACGGTCTCGCCTGGTTCTACGCGGGTACCCTCGCACCTGGGCAGAGCGTGGTTCTAAGCAGCAGGCCACAGGACGTTACCAACCCGAACGGCTACCTGAAGGCGTACAGCTACTGGCCCGGCTACTTCTACAACGGCGCAACCAAGCTCTACGCATTGGTCGATAGCTGGAACCAGGACGCAAGCGGGAAGATCCGCGACCCGAACGGTGCGGTTTTTGAGAACTTCAAGGAGACGAACAACCTCTCCTCCCAGGACATCACGGTCAAGGTTGGAGTCCTGCCGTAGCACCGCTTATGCCGCGCACACGCGGGCCAGGGTGAGCGACCTCACCCTGGCCCGACGACACACTGTTCTTTGTCAGATCTCAAGGAGGGCCTTATGAAAAGACAGATAGCCAGCTTTGCCTTCATGGTCTGCGGGATTATCGCGCTGGTAAGCGGTTTTACGATGCTGCCAGCACCAACCTCCGTCGTCGCACAATCCCTCGGCCCACGTCCACCGCTTGATACACCTACGCCTAATCAGGCCCGTAAGCCAACGGAGGTGATTCCTGGTCGTCTCACCGGAACCGTCATCGACCTTCGCACTAACGCGCCAACGGCAGGTATCGCCGTTGCAATCGGTAAGCAGACGGTCTACAGCGACGCGAACGGCAACTACGATAGCTGGGTCACCTCGGGGTACTATGAGGTTGAACTTAAGCCCACGAGTGCGCAGGGCGAGTCGGTTCAACCGCTCCAGAGAGTGGCGGTTGGGCCAGGTGATACCGTGGTGGTGCATCTCTTCTTTAAGAGCCCCGCGCCGACTATCGTCGCGCAGGCTGTGACATCAGTTGCACCGACCCTCGCCCTCGTGTCGCCTACGGTGGTTCCCTCGCGTGTGCCGAACACCCCCGTGCCCCACGTCTCACCCGTGCGCCCCGGCGATCACGTAGCGGCCCCGCAGAGTCTACCCGATACGGCGGCCCCGGCAGGGATCGGCACCCCCGGCACGTGGCTCCTCTTCGGTACCGTGATGCTTGGCCTTGGTATTTTGATTACGCTCACCCCGCGCAGCCGCCGCCGCGCACTCTCCGCGTCGGAGCGGAAGGCCGCCCGTAATCGCGACAGCAGCGATGAGTCGCTGCTCTCTGAGTTACTCGACCGCGACCTGTAAGGCAAGCCTCGCGCATCAAAAGGGAGGGTGAAGGGAGAATTTTTCTCCCTTCACCCTCCCTTTTGATCCTCAGACAAGGTTTCGGGTTTCAGCGTGACAGTTTGTAGCGCGGGCTTCCCGCCTGCGGTGGTACTTCTGACCACCTGGAAGGCGGCGCTACGTTCACAACAAACTGTCACGCTGGTTTGAACCATGCCTCAGATAAGATTCGCAGGTACTTGACAGTTTGGGCGAATGCAGAGCGTCCTGTTGCAGCAAATCTGCAATCTAAAATCTGCAATCTAAAACCTTATCTCACCAGCGGACAGTGACAGGCGTACCCATCGGTGCCCAGGCGTAGAGCCAGGCAGCCTGCGTCAAGCCCACGTTAATGCAGCCGTGGCTCAGGCGTGCCCCTGTGCCAAAGCGATTGTGCCAGTAGGTGCCGTGAATCGCCACCCCACCCATCACGTACATGACGTTGGGCACGTCGGGTACCCGGTAGTACTCGCCACCCAAGGTGCCCTCCATCGTCTGCAAGGGCAGCTTGGCGTAGACGGCAAAGGTGCCTATCGGCGTATTAAAGCCATCCCGCCCGGTAGAGACGGGCGCGTCATACACGATGGTGTCGCCCTCGTAGGCGTAGAGCCATTGGTCACCAACATCGACAATGATGTACTTGCCGCCACGGGTGGCGGGCGCGGGCGCGGCGGGCTTGGCCGCACTCGGAGGATTGGCAACAGACACGTCTGTGGGCGCGGGCGCGTCGGTGGGAACCGGCGGCGCGGGCACGACGATGGGGTCAGGGAGAGGCAGCCCGTCATCACCCACCGTCGGCGCACCATCCGGGTCGGTTGGCGCGGTGGGCAGCCCACGGAGGAGCGCCAGGCTATGGCCGAGGGGGCTGATCTGCACCGCCAGGGCCGGGTCGGCGGCGAGCGGGTGATACTCCAGGCGCGAGCGCTCGAAGTACTGCACCTGGAGCATCTCTGGGCCAACATACTCCCAGACCGGCTCGCTGATCGGGAAACCGAAGACCTCGACGCCGCCATTCGTCTCCCAGTAGCTGCGGAACGGCGCACCGAGGGAGTGGTTCGTCTCAGCGAAAAGACGTACATCAGGCTGATCGGCGAGGCTCAGCGGGGCGGCGAAGCTGCGGAAGAGGGCCGCACTATACTCGGCACCGAGCCGACCACGCACAATCGCATTGTCGTACTCGGGGTGTAGCTCAAGCCGACCACGCTCGAAGTACTGCATCGTCAGCGGGCCATAGGCGAAGGGTTCCCCAATCGGCGCACCGAGGGTGATCGGGCCATTACTGGCCCGCCAGTAGCCCAGAAAGCCCTGCGCATCGCTCAGGCGATGGCCGGTCGAAGCGAAAAAGATGGCGGAGTCGTCGGCGTGCGAAATCAACGGCAGCGCCCAGATCCCGACCAGTGCCCCGAAGATCAGACGTGCTAACCAGGCCCGGATGAATCGACGCGATAGCCGAGATGACATAGCCCCTCCATATGGTGCAGGAAGACCAGGGATGACGTCACATCCTCTGAAACCTTCACTCGTAACCCTCGTACTTTTCGAATAAGGAATCTGCCGCCGGACGGCCCTCACCCTCCCTCTCCCTGAGCGGGAGAGGGGGAGTCGGAAGCGTCCTGGTGCGGAATCTCCCCTCTCCCCGTGAGGGAGAGGGGCAGGGGGTGAGGGGGCAAGGTCGGCTCTGAGACCGCTTATTCGAAAAGTATTGCTCGTAACCCTCGTACGACACACAGTCGATTATAACCCTGGAGTAAGAGTCGTCAAGGAACCCGATCAGTAAAAAGTAGCGCGGCAGGGTGGGTTATGGTAGCATGTCCAGCGGAATAGTTATGGAAGGAGCTCTTAATGACCACCCAGGATCTACGCGGCAGTCTGGAAGCGCTGCGCACCCGCTTTGAGTCTATCCGGGGGCATCTTTGACCTGGCCAGCAAGCAGGAGCAGATCGCGGGCCTTGAGGAGCGATCGGCCGAACCTGACCTGTGGAACGACCCGCGCATAGCCCAGGGTGTCATGCAGCAACTCACCCGCCTCAGGGAAGATGTAGGGCAGTGGACGCGATTGGATGCCCGCCTGGGTGGCTTGGCCGAGCTGATTGAGATGGCCGAGGTTGAAGGCGACGAGTCGCTCTATGGCGAGCTCGCCAGCGAACTGCGCGGCGCACAGCAGGAGCTTGAGCGGCGCGAACTGGCCCTCCTGCTCAGCGGTCGCTACGATGACCGCGACGCCTTCGTTACGATCCAGGCCGGTATGGGCGGCACCGATGCCCAAGACTGGGCCGAGATGATGCTGCGCATGTATACGCGCTGGGCCGAGGCCCGTGGCTACACGGTAAACCTAGTGGATCAGAGCGAGGGCGACGAGGCCGGAATCAAGAGCGCCACCTTCGAACTGCGTGGCCCCTACGCCTACGGCAACATCCGCGCCGAGTCCGGGGTCCACCGCCTGATTCGGCTCTCGCCCTTTAATTCTGCTCATACCCGCCAGACATCCTTCGCCCGCATCGAGGTGGTGCCCGAGGTAGACGATGCGCCCGAGGTGACGATCACGTCTGACGACCTGCGGATTGATGTTTTCCGTAGCGGAGGCAAAGGCGGCCAGGGTGTGAACACCACCGACTCGGCGGTGCGGCTGACCCACTTGCCCACCGGGCTTGTGGTGACCTGCCAGAATGAGCGCTCGCAGATCCAGAACCGCGAGACAGCGATGCGCGTGTTGCGCGGGCGTCTGCTAGAGCGCGAGCTTCAGCGCCAGGCCGAGGAACACTCACGCCTGCGCGGTGAGTACCGCGATGCGGCCTTCGGTAGCCAGATGCGTACCTACTACCTGCATCCCTCGACCCTGGTGAAGGATCATCGCACCGACCACGAGACGAGCAACGTCCAGGCGGTACTTGACGGCCAGATTGACCCCTTTATCGAGGCGTACCTGCGCTGGAGCGTCAGCCAGTAGGAGTTGCTATGGCACACGGATGGCGCGCTGGCACCCTCATTTTGCTCGTCCTCGCGGCGTTTGTGGCATCACCGGCGCAGGCCCGCCAGGGCACCACCATCACGGTGGTGTCGAGCGAGGCGAGTCCGACCTTTCCAGACCAGATCACCTTCACGCTGAGCGCCACCAGCAGCGCCGCTGATATTCGCCAGGTGCAACTGCTCTACGGGGCCACCCGCAATAACGCCCTCACAATTGTTGATCTGCCGGTGACGGCTGGCCCCGCTGTGGCCCTGAGCTACCGGCTCGATACGCAGGTCAATTACTACCCGCCCGGCACCGAAATCACGTACCGCTGGGTGATCCACGACGCGGCGGGGAATACGCTGGAAAGAGGGCCGCAGCGCGTGGTCTATCACGATCAGCGCTTCAACTGGAGCGAGTGGACAACGCGCAATGTGACGGTCTATTGGTACGAAGGAGGCAATGCGTTTGGCGGCGAACTGACGGCAGCGGTGGATCAGGCGCTCACCAAACTCCAGGCAGAACTAGGTGCCGAACTCGCAAAACCCGTGCGGATCTACATCTACGCCACCCTTGACGACATGCGCTCGGCCCTTCAGTCCAACTCGGCCGAGTGGATCGGCGGGGAGGATCGCCCGGATCTCGGGATTATCGTCGCCGCCATCGCCGCCAACAATAATGCCGAAGCGCAGCGGATCATCCCGCATGAACTCTCCCATCAAGTCCTCCATCAAGCAATCGAGAACCCCTACGGCGGTACGCCCCTCTGGTTCGATGAAGGTCTGGCGGTACATAATCAGGCGGGGCGCGACAAGGGCTTTGACGAGTTGATCACCCAGGCCGCCCAGGAAAATCGGCTGATTCCTCTAGACGCCCTGGCCTCCAACTTCCCCGCCGACCCGAACCAGGCCCGGCTTTCCTACGCCCAGAGCCGCGATATGGTCGAGCATATCATTGACACCTACGGCGACGCGAAGCTCCAGGCTCTCGTGAGCGCATTTGCTGCGGCGACCCCGGCGGACGAGGCGGTGCGACAGGTGCTTGGTCGCAGTATTGACGATCTTGATGCCGAGTGGCGCAAGGAACAGTCCAAGCCCAGCGGCCCAGCCCCCAATCTTGCCGGGCCACAGGAAGCTCCCGCTGACCGCTTCAGTGACCCGCCGGTGCTGCCGGTCGGATCTCCGCCACCCACCAGCGTCCCGAATTCGCCCAGTATGCCTCTCGACGATCAGCCCCCGGCGTTCGTCAGATGGCTAGAGGGCTTACCGGCCTGGGCCACCCTGAGCGCCGCAGCGGTCTGCTGCACCAGCGGGGTACTCATCCTTGGCACGGTGCTGCTGGTGGGGCTGCGCCTGATCGGCGTGGATAAGCGCGTGTAGGTTCATGGGAAATAAAAATCTCTCTCATTGAAGTTGCCAGCGAGGCTGGCAATTTCAATGAGAAAGACATATGTTTTAGGATGACAGATCTAACGTGAGGATTGCAGAACATGGAGACAAAGTTCACGCCCTGGCGAATGACCTATATCAAGCGCGGGGAGGGGCCAGGCGAGGGCGGATGCGTCTTCTGCGCCATGGCCGTAGCCGACCACAGCCGCGATGTGGACAACCTCGTACTCTACCGGGGCACGAGTTGCCTGGTGGTAATGAACCTCTACCCCTATAACACGGCGCACCTTATGGTGGTCCCCTACACCCACACCGCCGACCTGCCCGGACTCGACGATACCACGGCGGGTGAGATCTTCGCCCTCACTCGGCACTGTGTCCGCATCCTCAGCGAGACATACCAGGCCCACGGATTCAACCTGGGGATGAACCTCGGGAGCATTGCCGGGGCCGGGATCGCGGAACACCTGCACATGCATATTGTTCCGCGCTGGATCGGCGACACCAATTTTATGCCGATTGTGGGCGGGACAAAGTTGATCCCCGAGGATCTTGATACGACCTACGATCAACTGAAACCAGGCTTCGCCAAGCTGTAGGGGCGGCGAAAGCCGCTGAGACAAGGTTTCAGGTTTATCACTCGTCGTGGCGGCTTCAGCCTCTTGGCGCTGAAGCGTCTACGACGAACCTGAAACCTGAAACCTGAAACCTGAAACCTGAAACCTGAAACCTGAAACCTGAACTAGACAGGGATCAGGACAGCATCGTGTCGATCATATCAATCAGTTGGTCAACCTCGAAGGGCTTCTGCAAAATCACCGCGCCCTCAGCCTCAAGATCCGCAAACCAGGGTTTACGGTTAAGTGCGGTCATAATGATGATCGGGATCCCAAGATCCTGAAGCCGATCTTTGAGGTGCTGAAATACCTCGACCCCATCCATATTCGGCATCATGATATCGCTAATAACCAAGTCGGGGCTGAGCGTCTCAAGAAGACGGATCCCCTCTTGACCGTCGCGTGCCAGGATAACCTCGTACCTAGCGTTGCGCAGCGCATACTCCAGCACTGTCTGTAGCGCCAAGTCATCGTCCATAATGAAAATGGTGCCCTTGGATTGCGACATATTTCACCCTTCTGCACCGGCCGGACGCAGTCTGAACATCCACTGCGTGGCCGTCGTCTGAGGTTTTGGCCCCTTGAACGCCAGTTATTATACCAGAGGATGTTAAGGCCGTTATGCAAGGGGTTCGAGGTTGCAGAGGCTGGGGGGCGACTGCCGGCGCGCCGTCAGTCGCCCGCGATGGTGCGTCCTGGCCCAGCTTTACCCGCGCCTAAGTGCGCGCAAGATCCGCATGATGCGCCCGTTCTCGATCCGGCCCAGCAGATCGGCCATACTGGCGATCTGGGCGTCGCGGGTGGCTAGTTCGCGCTCCAGGCGGCGGGCGTAGTCCGAGGACTCGGCGGCGGATGCGCGGGCGGCGGCCAGTTCGGCTACATGGTGATCAGGATCGTCCGGGGGCCGACCGGTTCGCCTCGGCGCTGCGCAGAATGTCTCCAGCGGGCGTACAACCTCGGCCCAGGTGAAGTGTTCAGCAAGCTGACCGGCGGCAGCCTGAAGCGCAGCACGTGCAGACGTATCGTGGTAGAGCTGACAGATGGCCGTGCGCCAGCCGGTCTGGTCGCCAGGAGCCACGAGTAGGCCAGCCCCGCGCTGCGCGATCAGCTCACCCAGGCTATCGCCGACCGTGCCGATGAGCGGCAGCCGTGCCCAGAGGTAGTCGAGCAGGCGTGTGCGAAAGGCAAAGCGCGTTTCGATCCCAGGCAGGTGCGCCGAGACGCCCACGTCCGCCTCTGCCAGATAGCGCCCGCGCTCCGCGTAGGGAACCCAGAAGTCGAGCATGATCACCTGGCGACCGAGAACCCCGAGGTTGGCGGCTAATGCGCTGACCTGCTCGGTATTGCGGGTCAGGAAGGGCTGGCCGTGCGGGTTCGGGCGCGCCCCGGCAAAGAAGCACAGCCGCAGTTGCGGGCATGTCTCGCGTAGATCGGCGACGGCCCGCACCACCGTCAACGGATCGAACCAATCCCACAGCCCGCCTGCCCAGACCAGCAGCACCGCGTCGCCAGGGATCGCCGGGTGTACCCCGCGCAGCACCGGGGCACCGCGCTCCGGCGGGGTAGCGGCGATCCCGCTCGGCACCAGATCGATCAGTGCGCGCAACTCGCGGTCAGAGGACGCCACCACGTCCGGCGTCAGCCTACCCGCAGCAGTGAGCGCACCGAGCCAGTAGTCGCGCTGGCCAGAGGTCGCGCAGAAGAAGAAGTCGCCGCGCTGAAGTTGCGCATTGGTGAGGCGCAGATAGCGCGCCGTCTGCTGATCAAGTGTCGCCCGATCCGCCCCCGCATAGAGATCCAGACTCTCCAGGATCAGCGGGTCGTACATGTCAATCGCCAGCGGCACGTCGCTCGCGAGTAGCTCAGGGTGCGCCTCAAACACAAACCCCTGGCCAACGACCACCTCAGCCCAGGCGAGGAGCGCCGTGAAAGCGCCGGGCTGCCCGTAGGCATAGGGCGTGATGGTGAGCAGTGCGTCGGCGCTATCGCTGGCCCCAGGCACGGCCAGCACCACCGTATGGCGCGCACGCGCAAGCGCACGCGCAAGCTCCAGGGCGCGGATGCCGGGGCCAGCCATCGTCGTGCCCACCACATCGGTGCTGATGATCAGAATGCGTGACATAGCACCTTACCGGCGTCGGCGCAGGGGCAGCCGACGCATCAGCCGCATCACCAGGCCATGCTCCACCGCCTCCAGCGCCAGACGAGCGGCTCGGGCCTGTCCATCAAGCCAGTTCACCCGCCGTTCCAAATCGGCGATCTGCGCATCGCGCTGGGCCAGGACTGTCTGAAGCCTCGCAATCTGGTCGTCGCGCTGGGATAACGACGCCATCTGGCCGTGTATCTGCGCGGCTTGGTCGCCCGCCAGCCGCATGCCGTGGAGCTGGATCGCCCAGGTGGCCAGATCCCGCCAGCCCGCCGTGTCCGTGTCCGCTGGGGAGATCGTTGGCGCGACGGCGGTGGACACCGCGTCGAGCCAGTCGCTGCGGCCATCGGACTCCACCACCCAAACATGGCGGTAGCTTGGCTCACGCCGCTCGGCGGCGACGAGAAACTGGTTATAGTAGCGGTCGAGCTGGTCGTGCAGATCAAGATCAGCGAAAAGGCGCGTGTGTTTAGCGAGCATCATCGCCAGCCATGCGTGAACATAGCCGACCGGGTAGGTGCGGTAGCGACGCCCAAGGCTATCGAGCAACCCGGAGGTGAGGGCGCGATCTGGTAGCCCGTACTGGCTATGCTCGGCAAGCTGGGGCTGGGTAACGCGCAGTTCCGCTTGAATATAGCCCTGGAGCAGCGCCTCGGCGGCCACTGTCGGCGGCTCGTTGAAGGGTGCTGCCAAGATAACCCCGTGGCGAGTCACGCGCAGCAGTTCGCCCCAGAAAGCTGCCCGATCCGGCGCAGGAACATGCTCAAGCGTATCGCACGAGATAACCATGTCGAACGTGCGGTCGGCGAAGGCGATGCCCCGGCCATCACCGCGCACATAGCCAGGGAGATCGCAGGCTGGCATATCGAGGACGGTTACATCGTCGGCGGGAAGAAAGAGCTGGGCCGGCAGGATCGTCTCACCGCGCCGGGTCACTGCCAGGCCGCCGACATCGAGCACACGCAGCCGTGGGCCAAGCAGCGGGCGGGCCGCATCAAGGATCTCGCGGATCAGCCGGTAGCGCCCATACTGGTCAAACGGCAGCCGTAAGAGTGCGTCATTGGTTGTGAACACATGGTTATCCATAAATGGTAGATCCAATACGTTTTGAATGACGATTCTGTCGCCGGTCAGCCCTCACCCCCCAACCCCCTCTCCCTGAACGGGAGAGGGGGAGTCGGATGCGTCCTGCTGCGGAGGAATCTCCCCTCTCCCCGTGAGGGAGAGGCTCAGGGGGTGAGGGGCTACAGACGTACATGCTCAAGCTCGGCGCGCAGGATGGGGCGACCCCTGTCCTCCCAGCGGCGGTGGTAGTGTGACTTGAGCAGATCGGTGAGAGCGATCTCGTGCTCAGCGGGGTCGCGCAGGCGCAGGCCGGGGGCGACGGGCAACAGGCGCAGCAGCTCAGCGTAGAGATCCTCGTGGTCGGTGATGAAGCTGAAGGTGCCGCTGGGGGCCAGGGTGCGCTGCATGTGCTGGAGCAGGGTCGGAGAGATCATGCGCTGCTTACGATGACGGTTGCGCATCAGCGGGGCCGGGAAGTGGACGTAGGCTGTCCGCAGCGCCCCGGCGGGAATGCGTCCGTAGAGCATGAGCATGTCGCTCTGGAGAAAGCGCAGGTTGGACAGCCCACGACTTGCCGCCACCTCCACAGCGCGGTAGAGCGGCTTCAGGGAGATGTCTATCCCCAGGTAGTTGGCTTCGGGGCGAGCGGCGGCCAGGGCGCAGACCAACTCGCCAGTGGCGCAGCCCATGTCGATCTCTAGCGGCCGGTCGTTGCCGAAGAGTCCCGGCGAGCTGATCGGCGGGAAGGCGTCGGGGTTATGATAAAAATCGTGACCCGGCCAGATCAGCAGGTAGTGTGCGCCCACCTCGGGCGAGGGTGGCGACACCTGGAGCCGGGCGGGGTAGCGTCCGCGTCCCATCAGATCACCTTATCGTTCTTGCCGCTGGCCTGGCGCAGCATCCTATGAAGCCCAGTAGGCTGGCTGGTCGGTGGCGTACACCAGGAGGGCACCGGGAGGCAGGGTATCGTGGAGGACGCCATGGTCGAGTGCGGGAATAGGCATACGGGGCACAGAGAGCGCGGTGGTGGGCAGAGGTGCCTTTGGGTCAAGTACGTAGCGGCCCAGGCCCGAGCGAATGCGCAGGCCGCCCAGGTTAAGGGCCAGGTGCACCGGGGTGTCGGCCACGTTGTACGCAATCACCTCCAAATCACCGTCGGCTCCGGCAAGAACCGCCACGCGCAAACCGGGACACTGCTCATGGTCGCAGCTATGAGCGTAGGCGGCGGCGGCGGCGGGCAGGTGGGCGGCCATCATCTGCCAAACGTAGTAGGCTGGCTTCAGCGCGTAGCCGCTATCGTAGACGCCCCACAGGCCCCAGGCGGGCATGTTCTTTGTGTTGTAGATCTGATCCTGCACATTCCATACTGCCAGGGCGGCCAGACCGTGGTTTATTCCGTCGATGGCGAAGAGTGGCAGCGAACGCCAGTCATCGTTTTTAGCCGTCAGTTCGCCAAACTCGGTGAGCCAGATCTGCTTCCCACTCGGTCCGATCACAGATGCCAGACGATCCACCGCAGCAATGAATCCGGACTCCAGCGGTGCGGCGGCATAGTAGTGAAAATCGTACAGGTCAAGGAGCGGGTCGAGGTTCGGCGTGTTATGCGCGATCAGCAGTTCTTCGACAAAGCTATCGGGGCCGAAGACCGCTACCCGGTGAGCCAGACCTGCGCGCCCAATCTGCTGGCGCAGCAGTCCAAAGGGCCGCAGCAGACGGCTGGGATCGATGCCGGCCAATTCGTTTGGCCCGCCCACATAGGCCACATTGGTAAAGGAGATGCCAGAGCCGTCTAGTCCGTAGAGGTGACGGAGCAAGTCTACCACCAGCGTAGCCCAGCGCTCCTCGTGGGCCACGTCAGGGAAAGGGATCGCCGGTCGCAGCTCGCTGTCCTTATCCAGAGCTGGGTCAGCGGAGAGCCAGGGTGGTAGCGACCAGATTGTCAGCATAACCCGAGTGCCAGCGATGCGATGAACGGTCAGGTTATCGTAGAGCGCACGCATGGCAGGGCTATCCCAGTTGTAGCCATCGGCTGTAGGTGCGAACCAGCTCACATCAATAAACTTGCGCACAAAGGGCATGGCGAGAGCGCGCAGGCGTGGGTTGACATACGTGGTGATGTCAGCGGGGACGTGCGCGCCAGATGCACGGTTCGGCTCGCTCCAGAGCAGATTGCTATCATCCTGTGCGCCCAGGCCAACGAAGCCACCGCCTAGTGTGAGCGTCTGGGCCGGGTTGACCTGCACGCTGATGGTACGTGTGGGGCGGGCCTGGATCGGCTGAACGCAGAGAGCCGACAAGCAGAGCAAAAAAATCAGCGCATGGCGCAGACTGTAGGAGCGGAACATAGCGCGATACCTCAATAGGTGAGCGTCTGCGCATCATACCATAGGGCGGAACCTTGGCAGACAGGGTATAATTCCAAGGCAACCCGCCGCTCCTGTAGCCCAGACTTGAAGGTACGCTCTGTGTTTCAGACACTCGCACCTCTCACCGCACTCGTGCCCATGGTGATCGCCGCCGGGATCGTACTTCTTTTACTCGTGATTCGCCGCTTGCTGCACTACTCGCCACGTCTGCGCGCCCTTAGTCTGATCTACCTGACCGCCACCGCCCTGCTCGGCGCGGCCCTGCTGCTCAACGGCGAGGGGCTGCTGCCCGAGGGCTGGCCACGCGACCTGCTGATCACCACGCTGATGGTGGTCTGGGGCTACATCGCCTTCGATCTGCTTGAAGATCTGCTGATCGAGCGCGCCCTGATGCGTCGGGGCGTGCCGGTGCCGCGTCTGGCCCGCGACATCCTACGCGGGCTGGCCCTGATCGCCCTGACCATTGTCAGTGTCAACCAGATCTTCGGTGTGCCGCTCAACTCTCTGGTGATCTCATCCACTGTTGTCTCGGCGGTAATCGGTCTGTCCCTCCAGGATCTACTCAAAAATGTGGTGGCCGGGATCGCCCTTCAGGTGGAGCGGCCCTTCGCACCTGGCGACTGGCTGCTCTTTGGCGACCAGACCGCCAAGGTGCTGGAGATGAGCTGGCGGGCCACGCGGATGGTGACAGTGGACAATACCCACATCATTGTGCCCAATGCGAACTTGGCCCAGGCCCAACTTGCCAACTACACACTGAACTCGCCCATCCAGGCACTGCATGTGCAGATCACCCTCGATCCTGACCACCCGCCGAACGAGGTCAAGCAGGTGCTGGCTGCCGCCGCCCGTGCCGCCGAAGGTGTCCTGAGCGAACCGGCACCGGGCATCCGTCTGATCGCCTACGGCGAGTATAGCGTGACCTACGACATTAAGTTCTGGATGCGCGGCTTCGACCGCTACGTCGAAACACGTGACGCGGTGATGACCAGCGTCTGGTACTATGTGCGGCGAGCCGAATTTCGCCTGCCGACGCCGCCACGCGAGTTATACATGCACCCGGACGACCCGCGCCAGCGGGCCGATGACGAGGCCCGCGAACTGGAGCGGGCATCCTCTGCCCTGGCCGCCGTCGATCTCTTCAGTCTGCTTGGCCCTGAGGAATTGACGACGTTGGCGAAGCACGCGAAACGGCAGGTCTATGCGCGGGGCGAGGTACTGGTACGCCAGGGTGACATGGATGACACGCTCTATGTGGTGCGCCACGGGCGGGTGCGCGTTGAGGCCGCAGATGATGCGGGTAGTGCGGTGGTGGTGGTGAACGAACTGGGCGCAGGTGATTTCTTCGGCGAACTGGCTCTGCTCACGGGCCTGCCCCGACGGGCCACGGTGATCGCGGTCGAGGATACCGAGACCCTGCTGGTGCGGCGCTATGCCATCGGCCCGCTGATCGAGCGCAACCCGGCTCTGGCCGAGGGCCTCAGCGCCGTACTTGAGCGTCGGGTAATCCAGCGTCAGAGCGCCCTCGCGGCCACGACAGTTGTTGCTGCCGCAACCGAGATGAGCCAGCCCAACCTGCTCGGGCGGATCAGGAACCTGTTTGGGCTGGTGGGGTGAGGGCCGTCACAGCGTAAGGCATGGTTCAACCCAGCCTGACAGTTCAGCGACGAAACGATGACGCGGTGAGGCGCTCCGTATCGCCTCATCGCCTCGTCGCATCCTCGCCTCATCTTGGCGGGGACGCGATGAGGCGAGGATGCGATAGCATCGCCTCGTCGCATCCTCGCCTCATCTTGGCGGGGAGGCGAGGATGTGATAGCATCG
>CAIRFY010000045.1 GCA_903877945.1 uncultured Oscillochloris sp.
CCCTCACCCCCTGCCCCTCTCCCTCACGGGGAGAGGGGAGTTTCTTCATCAGGATGCGCTCGGCTCCCCCTCTCCCGTTCAGGGAGAGGGGGCTGGGGGGTGAGGGCTGTCCGGCGACCACACGACTTTGCACATGCCCTGTGTAGAACAGGCTTCTTATTGGTACGTGACGGCAAAGCCGTCACGTACCAATAAAAGTCGTTAGCGTGCGCCAACGGCAGCCGCGAGCTCGCGCTCAACAATGCCGACGATCAGGTCGTCGAGGCGCTCGACGCTGTAAGGCTGCGCGCCCGCCTCCAGGGTCGTACTCTCACCAGGGGCACCGGCGCTCTGGCCGGGCTGGTAGGTGAGGAAAACGAACCCGGCCATGGTCTGCTGGGCGAGCTGGCGGAAGACGTACTCGGCGGGGGCGTCGGTGTTGCTGGCGGCAATCGGGTAGATCTTCACGCCACGGGCGACCGCCTCGCGGGTACCATCGAGGTAGGTAAACTGCTGCTGTCTATCGGTGTGTGGCCCGGCGTCGGATACCAGAAAGGCGAGGCGCACGGCGGGCTGGTCACTCCAACTGGCGCGTGAGATCGCGTCGTTCATCGCCTCGTCCACCGCCTCGGGGGTGTCGCCGCCGCCCGCAGCCGAGAGTTGGTTGAGGGTGCTACGGAACTGGCCCAGGTCGGTGGTGAAGTCGGTCAGGTTGGTGACGTACTCGTCGCCGAGATCGCGGTAGGCCACCAGGCCGTAGCGGATCTGCGGGCGCGGGGTGAAGGCGTCAATACGCTGGGCAATGCTGTCGATGGTCTGCTGGATGCGGCCAAGTTCGTCGCCCATGCTGCCGGTGGTGTCGAGCAGGAAGAGCAGATCGAGGCGCAGGACGGAGTCGCGCTGTACACCGCGTAATCCGATCTCAACGCGCCCGCCTGGGCTGCGGTCAAAGCTAGTTTCGGCGCTGGCACCGCCGTACTCGGCCACAGCACGGAAGCGGGTGGCGTTGGGGCTGACGCCGAGGGCGCGGGGCAGGAAGATCGTCTGCCCACCGGCGTAGGTGCGGCCACGGAAGACCACCTGGCTATCAGCGTAGATCGTGACGTGGGCGTCGAGGACGGGCATCTGGCTGTCGTTGATCACGCTGATCAGGTAGCGCTCGCTGACATCGGCGAGGCGCATGCCGCTATCCTGATAGGATTTAAGGTAGTCGAGGTACTCACTGAAGCGGTCATTGTCGTTGATCTCGCCAGCCTTGAGCGCGGCCTCCTGGCCGACGGGGCGGGCCGCCGAGGAGTTTGTGCTGGTGGCGGCGGCGGTTGGGGCGGGCGCGCTACTACCACCAGCGGCAGCGGGGGGCGGGGCGGCGGCATCGCCAATGACCGCTGCCTCGGCGGCAGACGCGGCGGGCGCAGCGGGCGCAGCGGTGGCGGCAGGGGCGGCGGTGTACGCCTGGGTGGCGGCGGGCGCAGGCATTGCCTGGGTAGCGGCGGGCGCAGGCATCGCCTGGGCAGCCGTACTCTCGCGGGCGGCACCCGCGCCGCTGGGTTCATCTTTTCTGTTGGCGCTGGGGGCAGACGTGGGCACGCGTGCGGTAGACGCGCCACCGCACGCGGCCAGCATGGAGAGGGCCAAGGCGAGCAAGAGGGACAGGGCGGCGCGGTGCCGGATGAGAGAGTGTGTCATTAGGAACCTCCTCGGAGTGAGAATCTAACGTTCTGTGTCAGAGACGAAACCGGCTCCGCGAATGTTCCGATCTTAACGTGAAAATAGCCGATAGCCGATAGCCGATAGCCGATAGCCGATAGCCGATAGCCGATAGCCGATAGCCGATAGCCGATAGCCGATAGCCGATAGCCGATAGCCGATAGCCGATAGCCGATAGCCGATAGCCGA
>CAIRFY010000046.1 GCA_903877945.1 uncultured Oscillochloris sp.
TATCGAATAAAGTATCTCCCGCAGAATAGCCCTCACCCCTCATCCCCCTCTCCCTGAGCGGGAGAGGGGCAGGGGGTGAGGGCTGTCCTACTCCTCCTTGACCCATTCATCATCATCGTCCCAGTCGTCCTCGTCCTCACCCTCATACTGAACGAGCCGGTCGCCCTGCTGACCGACGACACGCGGGTAGGTGCCGGGGGGAGCCTTGGGGTTCATCTTCATCACCTGGATGTCGAAGAGGTGGTCATCGCCAAAGTCGAAGAGGTAAAGAAACTTCTGGCGTGTGCGCAGATCCAGAGCGCCGACCGTCACCTTATCGGTCTGGCGACGGGCCATCCCGCCGGGAGCGCTGATCTCGGTCTTCGCGTCATAGGGGCGCTTGCCCGTGTAGAACGAATAGAGGTGATCGTTATCCCAGCCCAGGGCGCGCTGAATAGCCACGTGCAAGTCGCTGAGATACTGGTCGTCGGCGATCTCGATCTCGCGCCAGAATTCGGGCTTGGAGCGGTAGCTCACACGCAGCACGAGGGTGCGGCTCGTGCCACCACGCAGCGCAGGTTCTGACATCATATGAGTACTCGTGTCCTCCTCGTCGAACATAGCATCGTAGGCGGGGTCGATCTGCACCATACCGAGTTCAGCGCCATGCTCGATCCAGTCGAGGATCTCGTCAGAATCGCCAAAGATCGCCACAAGCTGGCTCGCCAGGTAGGAATGGCCAGTGGGCGAAGGCAGGGCCATAGACGAGAACACGGTGACAATTGCGGGCAGGAGCGGGTCGTCGTCAGCGACTAAGACATTCGGGTTCTGGAGGATCTCGTCAATGCGTGCCTGGAGCAAGGCCGGATCGACGCCGATGTGGCCCTGATAGGTGCCGTGATCTCCAACCGTGATAATCGGGCCGACGCCTGTGCCGGAGGCCATCTGCTCGCCATTGTTAGCAACGACACCCCCGTTGAGCATCGCGTTGAGAAAGTCAAGAGCATCATCATCCTGTCCACCGAGCGTCAGCGGCGAGACATCGTACTCGTCCACCAGCGGCCCCCAGACCTCGGTGGTCCAGAGATCGCCGAAAGGCTCGGGGGCGGGGATCTGGTGGAAGAGGCCGCTCGCGTTGAGGTAACTGGCGATGTCCCAGATCGCCGCGTGGCCCTTGCTGCGATGAACGTAGTCAACGGCGGCGGCGATTACCTCCTGGCTGCGGGCGGCGATAGCCTCATCGTCGCGGGCCGAGGCGGGCTCGTAGCTCAGGCTGTAGCGGCGGGCGTCCACATTAATAGCCGTCAGCAGCAAGCTATCGCCGGGCTGGGCACCACACTGATCGAGCCAAGCCCAGAACGTATCATCAATGCTAAGCAAATAGTTGCCGATATTGCGCGGCAGGGCAGCGACCTCTAGGGTTGGCCCACCGAGCAACTCAAGCTGGGCGGGGCCAGTGACGCCGTACTTATTACTACCAAGCGAGGTAGGTTCCAGCACGTCGCGCAGAAGATCGTCAAGCGGGATCTCACGCTCGGACATACTCTCGTCATCAAGCATGATTCGGTGGACAACACCGTTAAGCAGATGACTCTTCCAGCCATAGCTTCCGTCGGGTGTGACGACGATACTACGGCTTTGGGAGATTGCGCCACGAACGGTGTTTTTGAGGTTCTTTGTCGTCTCGCCATGGGCAAGAGTGGATACGTGGGCGACGATTTCATCTATCGTCAGCGGTTCAGCGGCCTCGCGGACAACCTGATGGGTCAGTTCGGTAAAGTTTGTCTTTGACTTTGCCATGGGCCAGGCTCCGGCTATACTGCTCCCATGCGCAAACTATACCACAGGTTTTCTTTGGACAGCACGTGTAGGCAGGAGACAGTTGGGAGACAAAGTAGAAAGCGGGGGTGAACAAGCGGGCCTAGCCCACTTGTTCACCCCCGCTTGTTTTCAGAGAGAGCAAAGCCTGCCTAGAAGCAACCCGTCCCGGTGCAGACGCCGTTGACGGATGGCAGGGTGGTGTTGTCCGTGGTAGAGCTAGAGCCAGCCTGGAGCGTATAGGTGGTGATGGCGCGCATGCCGCTGACGTTACCGTAGGCGGTGTAGCTGCGCTGGCCCACCGGCTCCTGCTCGCTCAGGTAGAGTACCGCGCTGAAATAGCCGTCAGCGTCAGCCTTCACGTCACCGATCCAGCGGGTCGAGGAGTCGGGTAGCGTAACCCAGATCGTGACGATCTCCTGGGGCCGAAAGCCGTGGCCAAGGAAGTCGGCAAAACTGCGCTGGGTGTCGGGGCTGGGGCCGACTTTGAGCGAGGCCACGCCGGTGGCGTACGTCAGGTCATCGACCGTGACATTGAACTCGGCGATACCATTTGCGGCACTGGTGAGACCACGGCCGGTGAAGGCGTAGTGGCCTACAGGCACGCCCGTGACGCGGAGGACGTACTCGAACCCACCACCTCCGCCAGCGGTGACGTGGCCAAGATCCGTCACGGTATTGTTGGGGTAACGCAGCCAGACGGCCACATCTTCATGGCTACGGTAGCCATAGCCACGGAAGACAAAGTAGGAACCCTGGGAATCCTTGCCGGGCGTGACCGTCAGACTCACGTTCGTGGAGGTGTCGGGGGCCGCGCCGATGTTGACCGTGATGTCGGCGTAGACTTCGCGCCCACTGTCCTTACCGTGGGCAGTGTAGGTGTACTTACCAGTGGGCGTTACCGTGGCACCCAGGAAATCGGGCAGGTACGGGTAGTTGAAGCTGCCGTCGCCGTTGGCCGTAACCTCGGACACCCCAAAAACCCGGAAGTCGGGGTAGGTAATCCAGACCGACACCGTTTCGCCAGGCGAGAAGCCCTGGCCGACGAGAGTGACCGTGTCGTTCTGGCGAGGGTTGGTGGGTGAGGCGTAGAGGTTGGCCGAACTGGCCGACGAGGCCCAGCTCCATAGGCCCAGCAGGAGGGCAAGCGTTCCGGCGAAGCCCCCCATCAACGGGCCACGTAGCCTACGCATTCGTTCGTGTTGCATGATCTTCTCCCTTGTTTAATGCGGATGAATACACCGTCAGCGATTATCTTGTGTCACTGTCACTACCCTAAACGATAGGGACTGGATCGACGGGGTGTAGTAGGTAACTGTTCGATGACAAGAGGCTTACTGGAACCTTACAGAGTGCAGAGTCACAAAAGACAGCCAGGGCTGTTGCAAAGTCCGCAGATCGCCGGACAGCCCTCACCCCCCAGCCCCCTCTCCCTGAACGGGAGAGGGGGAGTCGGATACGTCCTGCTGCGGAATCTCCCCTCTCCCCGTGAGGGAGAGGGGCTGGGGGTGAGGGCCGGAGGGTGACGTTGCAATAGCCCTGAAAAGACAGCGATGTCACACACAACGGCCCGTGATATGTGGTATCATGGTACGCATTTGAAGGCCGCCACGTACGCGGAAGGATCTACTCTGACATGCACAAGCACATCATCCGCGCCGGATCGTTCGCGCTGCTCCTGGTCACTCTGGCTGGATGCACAGGCAACGCTACTTCTTCAGTTCCAACAACAGTCGCCACGACGCCTGCCAGCGCACCCACCAGCGCGCCGGTCGCCACCCCCGTTCCAACGCTGTCACCTAGCGCCACGCCCGCACCGACCAGTGCGCCGCCCCGCGCCACGCCCGCACCACCTAGCGCCACGCTCGTGCCGATCACCGGCGACATGGCGCTGCCGCGTGGCAGCGTGAAGGATCGCCCCCTGGCAGTGATGATCGACAATCATCCTGACGCCTACCCGCAGTCAGGGCTGAGTGGGGCCGCCATTGTCTTCGAGGCGCTGGCTGAGTTCGGGATCACTCGCTATATGGCCGTGTTTGTACCCGGCGTCTCGCCAAAGCTGGCCGTGATCGGCCCAGTGCGCAGCGCACGGTCGTATTATGTCGAGTGGGCCAAGGGTTTGCGCGCCGTCTACACGCACGCTGGCGGATCGCCAGAGGGTCTGCTACTGGCCCAAACGTCCATCGAGATTATCAATAACGATGGGCTTAGAAGCGTCTCCGGCCCCTACTTCCGCCGCAGCGGTGAGCGACTAGCGCCGCACAATCTCTACACCGACAGCGCCAATATCGCGGCCTTCGCCGCCAGCCGCAACCTAGAGACGCCGGATCTGAGCGAGATTGGCTTTATTCTCAAGCCCGAGGCTCCCGCTAACCAGCACCCGGCCAGCCAGCGCCTGAGCTATTTCTTCATCTACCCCGAGGCGTATGTGGGCTGGAGCTACGACCCAGCCGCCAATAATTATGCGTACTTCCGGGGCAGTAAGCCGGACATTGACAGCGCCACCGGCGAGCAGATCCGGTTTAAGAACCTGATTGTGATGGAGGTGCCTGAATCCTCCATCCCTGGCGACCCCAAGGGCCGTATCGAGCAGCAGGTGCTTGGCGAGGGCAAGGCGCGAATCTTCCGCGATGGCGCGATGACCGAGGCGACGTGGCGTAAAGACGCCGGGTTCGCGCAACTCCGCTTCTATGCGGCGGACAGCACGGAGGTTTCGATGAACCCCGGTGCAGTCTGGATCGCGGCCATCCCATCCATGAGCAACCTCACCGTAGAAGCAGGTCTATGAGCGAAGCCCACGTACGACGCATCCTCGCGGTCGCCTTCCTCATCCTGATGGCGACCGGCGGCGCGCAGGTGCGCGCCGCACCTAGTCGCCAGAACGTGGCCCCCACCTACCGCATCCTGGCTACTCGCGAGGGTTTGGTGGGCCACCAGACGGCGAACGGCCACATCATTCAGCCCCGCGACCGCTTTGTCGCTCTGCCTTCCAGAACAGCCCTCTCCCCCAACGACACCAGCCAGTACGCGGTGCGCCTCACCTACAACGGGCGCAGTGTGGTCGTGCCCGTCTGGGATATTGGCCCGTGGAATACGACAGACGACTACTGGAACACGAACCGCCGCTACAGCGATCTGCCGGTTGGTCGGCCAATGGCCCACGCCGCCTACTTTGATGGCTATAACAGTGGGAACGATGAGAGCGGGCGAAAGATCGAAGACCCGAACGGCATTGACATCGCCGACGGCACCTTCTGGGACGACCTGGGGATGAGTCGCGCCGACTATGTGCTGGTGACGTTCTTGTGGCTCGGCACCGACCCCGGCCCCGGCCCCGGCAACGCGGTTGCGGTGCCGGTTGAGCGGCCAGTACGTAGTCAGGCCACCCCGGTGCAGCAGCCAGCCAAGCCCGTTAATGTTGAGGCAGGAGCCACCGCTGTGGATAACGGAAGCGCCGGGTACAGCGCCAGCGGCCCACACTGGAATGACGCCGCCTGCGGGATGGGCGGCAGTTCCACCTACACGCTCTCGACAAAAGACCCGGCACAGAGTACGAGTGCGGCTGCATGGATGCCGCCGATCCCGACACCCGGCTTTTACGAGGTGAAGGCGTATGTGCCCGAGTGCGGCCCCACCGCCACCGGCTCAGCCCGCTATCGGATCTCCCACGACGGAACGATGACTGAGGTGGTGATTGACCAGCAGGCGAACGCGGGGCAGTGGGCATCCCTGGGTACCTTCCGCTTCAGCGGCGACCCAAACGCCCAACCCCGAGTGGATTTGAGCGACGTAACGGGTGACACCGGGCGGGCCGTGCGCGTCGATGCGCTGGCCTGGGCACCACGCACCGACACCACGCCGCCGGACGGGACGGTCACCGGGATTGCCCGCAAGGACAACGGCTACCAGATCACCTGGGGCGGCACAGATGACATGAGCGGCATCGCCACCTACGATGTCCAGGTGCGACGGTTGCCCAGAGGCGGCTGGACGGACTGGAAGCGCGGGGTGACCGACACCGGGGCGTGGTTTGGCCCTGATGAAGGCAAACATTTCGCCTTCCGTGTGCGCGCCCGCGACCAGGCGGGGAACCAGGAGGCGTGGCCCGAGGGCGCGGATAGGGATACGACGCAGGCGACGGTGCCGACCCCACCGTAGGGGTGAAGTAGCAAAAACACCCCTGTCGCAATGCGACAGGGGTGTTTTTGCTGCTTCGCCCTTACTTATCGCCCAGGGCCGCGACACCAGGCAGCACCTTGCCCTCCAGCAACTCCAGGGATGCGCCGCCGCCGGTGGAGACGTGCGACATCTTATCGGCGAGGCCAGCTTGCTCGATGGCGGCCACCGAGTCGCCGCCGCCGATGATCGTGATCGCACCAATGGCCGAGGCATCAGCCATAGCCTGGGCGACGGCGAAGGTACCGCTGGCGAAAGGCTGCATCTCGAAGACGCCCATCGGCCCGTTCCAGATCACCGTCTTGGCAGCCTTCACCTCAGCCGAATAGATTGCAGCCGTCTCGGGGCCAACGTCGAGAATGCGCCAGCCTGCGGGCACAGCGTCCACGCTCACCACCTGGGTGTTGGCGCTGGCGCTGAAGGCATCGGCGATCACCGCGTCTACGGGCAGGAGCAGGCGGGCACCGGACGCCTCGGCCTTGGCGATCAGCGTGCGGGCCACCTCGACGCTATCGGGCTCGATCAGCGAGTCGCCCATACTCTTGCCCTTGGCAAGCAGAAAGGTGTTGGCCATACCGCCGCCAATCAGCAGGGCGTCGACCTTGCCGAGCAGGTTGTCGATCACATTGATCTTATCGCTGATCTTCGCGCCACCGATAATGGTGACGAAGGGGCGTGCGGGGTCTTCGAGAGCGCCACCGATGAAAGCCAGTTCCTTCTCCAGCAGAAGACCAGCCACGCCAGGCAGATGGTGGGCGACACCCTCGGTGCTAGCGTTTGCGCGGTGAGCCGCGCCAAAGGCGTCGTTCACAAATACATCGCCCAGCTTGGCCAGTTCAGCGGACATCTCCGGGTCGTTCTTCTCCTCACGCGGATCGAAGCGGGTATTCTCCAGCATCAACACTTGGCCAGGCTTAAGCGCGGCGGCGGCAGCCTCGGCGGCATCCCCGGTGATCACCTCGGTCTTCTTCACCTCGCTGGCCTCGGGGAGCAACTCGAAGAGACGCTCGACCACCGGGCGCATGCTGTACGTGAGGTTCACCTTGCCCTTTGGTCGTCCGAGGTGCGACATCAGCACCACGCTGGCACCGTTCTCAAGGAGGTAGCGGATGGTCGGCAACGCCGCACGAATGCGGGTGTCGTCGGTGATAGCGCCGGTATTGTCCTGCGGCACATTGAAGTCTACACGCACCAGTGCGCGCTTGCCAGCCCACTCGACGTCGCGGATGGTCTTCTTTGCCATAGGGATCTCTCCTCACATCGGTATAGACCCAAACCCGGCCTATTGTAGCACAGGGATCGTGTTAGACGTGATATGGGAGGAGACACCTCTAGGGCTTGTACAAACCCTCACCCCCAGCCCCCTCTCCCTAAGCGGGAGAGGGGGCTGGGGGGTGAGGGCTGCGCGGCGGGAGATTTCACTGCCCGAAGTCATAATGTGAAGAGGGCGACGGTGAGCATCACGAGCATGGCCAGGGCTGCGGCGAGGATGAGGGTGGTCTGGAGTTGATGGTCGGCCTGGGGCCGCCTGTAGGGGCGTAGATCGACGTCGAGCCACGCACTGTAGCTGTACAGGGCTGAGCGCAGATCGGCACGCGGGATGTAGCTGAACTGCTCAAGCTCGATGGCCTGGAGGAACTCCCAGCGGACGCCGCATGCCTGGCTGGCATCGTGAAGGCTAAGGTTGCGGTCGTGGCGGGCCGCGCTGAGCCTGGCCCCGATGCGTAGCCGAGCGGGTGGGATCGCGTAGACGACGGGGGCGGGCGCGGGAGAGTGCGGCGGGGGCGTGAGTGCGGCGGGGGCGGGTCGCTGTGCGGGCACTCGCCCTGATCGACGCAGCACGGCCTCAATGCGGGCGATCAGATGGGGCGCGCTGAAGGGTTTGCCGATGTAGTCATCGGCACCGATAGTCAGGCCCGCCACCATGTCGTCGTCGCCGTGCTTGGCGGTGAGCATGATCACCGGCACCTGGGAGAACGCCCGGATCTCGCGGCAAAGATCGTAGCCGTTGATCTCGGGCATCATCACGTCGAGCAGCACGAGGTCGGGCTGGATCTGGGGGATCTGGAGCAGAGCCGTGCGTCCGCTCTGGTAGGTCGCCACGGTATAGCCGGCGTTGCTAAGCTGGTAGTGCAGCAACTGGCCGATCAGTGGCTCGTCATCAATCACCATGATCGTCGGTGTCATACAATGTCCTTCGGTAGCGTGCGATCAAGGAGGATCTCGGCGGCCCAGTGGCACTCCTCGGCGGGGGAGTTGTTATCCTGGGCGAGTGTCGTGATGATGGATCGCGCCGTCGATCCGGTCTCGCCTGATGCGGCGGCTAGTTCGCCCAGGGCTACGATGCAGCGGCGACGGAGCAGCGGCTGTCCGCCCGCGCCCAGGGCCGTATGGATGGCCCGGGCGGTCGCGGCCTGTCCGACTCGCCCCAGCGCAGCGGCGACACCGAGCCGGAGTTGCTGTGGCTCGCCGGGGTGGTTCAGGATGCCGGATAGCGCGTCTAGTGGAGGGGACTGCGCGACGATCAGGCGCTCTAGGGCCGACAGACGGAGGGCCAAGGGGGCGCTGATGTCGGTCGCTGGCTCAGTCAGGCGCGAGTCGTTGGGGTCGATCTGGGCCAGGATCTGGTGGGCCATGATCCGCAAGGGCGGTAGGTGTGACTCCAGGTATCCGTGGAGCATGGGGAGGTGCGCCGGGCCGTCCATGCGTAGCAGAGCGTCGATGGCGGCCAGCCGCACGCTCGGCGCGGCCACGGCGCTCTGGCTGATCCGCACGAGTAACGGCGCGGCGCTCTGGTCGCCTAGGTCGGCGATGGCGCTGATTGCGGCGATGGACTCCTGCGGATGTTCGCTCTGCGCTACACGCAGCAGCAGCGGCAGGATCTCGTGTTCGTTAGCGCGGGCCAAGCTCTGGCCGATGGCGGTGGCGATGGGCTGTGCGGTGCCTTCGGCCCGCACGAGATGATGCAGCGTTTGATGGGCATCTTCGGCAAGGGGATGCGGCAGAGCATCAATGGCGGCGGCGCGCAGTGGCGGCGGGGCGGTGCCATCTTTGATGATCAGGAGCAGAGCGGTGGTAGCCTCGCGTGTGCCAATCCGCCCGAGGGCACCGATAGCGCATAGGCGCAGATGCAGGTCACCCGCCGGGTCTGTCGTGATAGCGCGCAAGGTCGGTGTGGCGCTGATCTCGCCTAGCTCACCCAGGATGTCGGCCAGTTTGCCACGGGTGAATATGTCATCGTCACCGGATTGCAGACGTTCCAGGAGCCACGTGGCAGCGTGAGGGGTGTGCCCCAGATGATCGATAGCGGCCCAGCGAAGGGTGGGTGTGCCTGATGGGGCTTTCAGGATCGCTGCTAACTCGTCCGGTACGTGCGTGCCGGCGGCGCGGGCGAGGGCACGCAGGAGTCCCTCGGGCGCGTGTGGCCCCGGCGTATCGAGGATTGCCTGCCGAATCCGCGCACTCAGGTCGGTGGCCACGTGTGGGTGTTGCTCGGCAATGCTGGCCAGAGCCTCGGCGGCGGCGATGGCGGTCTGTTCGGCTTGTCTGTTACTAAGCTCATCCAGGCTGTTTGGCTGGTCGGCGGCAGTCGTGCCGGAGGCCAAGGTGTCGAGGAGGAGCGTGCGCGTCGATGGCTCAAGCGCGAGGCTTGTCCACTTCCCTGCGGGGGTGCGTTCTAGCTCGGGTGCGGCGGCGAGCCATGTGGCACGTAGGGCACGCGGACGCCCAGTGTCGAGCAGTGTGGTCAGAGCGGGGATAGCCTGGGTGACCCCGGCTGCGCCCAGGGCGGCGGCGATACGCACGGTGAGGGTCGCGTCCGTGTCGGGCTGGGCGAGGGCGGCAACCAGGGCGGCGACGGCGGCCTCGTGGCTGTCTGGAATGTGGGCGAGGCTGGCGAGGCCGTCGGCGGCGGCCCGACGCACGATGGGCGCGTGTTCACTGAGCAGAATGTGGCGTAAGATAGGAACGGCCGTACCCTCGCGGGCGGTGCCGAGGAGCCGGGCGGTGGCAGCGCGCAGCAGGGCGGGTACGCCTCCAGCGGTTAGGAATCGCTGGAGCAGGAGTGCGCAGCCGGGCCGGGTGGACAACAGGCGCAGGGCTGTGATCCGCAGTGTCGGCCCGCCCTGGACGGCGAGGGCGTAGCGAGTGATCACGCCGGTCGCCTCGCGCTGCGGGTGCTGGGCCACGGCCATCAGCAGATCGCTGATAACGTCTTCATCACCGTCAGCATCAGCGAGGGCCGCGCCAAGCAGACGCAGGCTATCATTGACGGAGTATGACAGGAGGATAGCCAGGGCGGCGTGGCGCAGGACGGCGCTGCGGCTGGCGAGGGAGTGCCGGAGCAAGGAGTCGCCATTGGACAACGCGGCTACGCCAGCCAGGGCCATGGTGCGCAACTCGCTCGGAGCCTGCGCGTCGGTGATCAGGGCGGCGGCGGCGGCGGCCCAGCGCCGGTCGCCGCTGGCCCCGGCGATCAAGGCGGCCATGCCAAGGCGTAGATCTGGGTCAAGGAGTCGCTGACGCAGCGCGGGGGCAGCCAGGGCAATGACGTATGCGCGAGCGGCCAGGGCGATGTCGTCCGCGAAGGTGGGCACGTCGGCAATACTGGCGGGCACGTCTGATGTACTCGCCAGCAGGTCAGCGGCGGCCCAGCGCAGATCCGTGGTCGCATCGGGATGGTCGATAAGGTGAAGGAGCAGGCCCACCATCGGGTATCCTGGCCAGCTTTTCGCCAACTCACCGAGGGCGCGCATGGCCCATGCCGGGTTGTTGTGTGATGCGGCCGCGAACATGTCCGGCATCCCCGGCGCGATCACTGTATTGTGTTTGTGGTTGCCCTGCGCGATCAGCAGTTCGACCACACGCAGGTGGTTATCGACGGCGACGGTGGGGCGCTCACGCAGGCAGGAGGCCAAGCCACGGAGGGCGAGCGGACTCGGGTCGTCATCGGCCCAGAGCAGATCAAGCACCGGGCGCGGATCGTCGAGCAGACCGGCGGCCAAGGGGATCACGGCAGCGATCTCGTGGGCAGGAATCACCGCGAGGGTGGCGAGGTCGGCGCTGTCGGCCAGATTGCGGGCGAGTCGGTAGTGACGCAGGGCGGCCTGACCCACCGAGATCTCCGCGTCGTCGTTGTCAAGGACGGGGCGGGCCAGGGCGTATGCCTGCTCGTAGAGCTGGGCACGCGAACGAGGCAGGCCGATGATGGGATAGATCAAAGCCAGCAGCAACAGATCACCGACCGTCGTGCGCAGGGAGGCAAGTGGCTCGCACTGGAGAGTAGCCAGGATGAGTCCGGGGTCGTGGCCGGGCAGGAGCTGTGCGAACCAGGTGGCCAAGGTGGCATCGTCGGGCGGAACGAGGTTGATGCAGGTGAGACCGAACCACACCTCGCCGGGGGGCAAGCTGATCACCACGCGGGCGATGGGCCAGATAGCGGCGGCGACGACATAGCTGCGCCAGAGGGCGCGCCGGTCGGATGGAAGATCCTCCCAACCGTCGAGCAGCAGGATCAGAGGCCGACAGCCCTCGATATAGTTCGCTGGCAGCCCAGCGCGGTGGAAGGCTCCGGCCACGATGGCGCGGGGGCTAAGGTTCGGAGCGTCGGCACGAGCAAGGGAGAGGGTAATGACCGGGCTGGCCGTGCCCGTGGCGACCCAGCGGGCCTGGATCTGGAGCAGAGCCAGGCTGCGCCCGGAGGCGGGCGGGCCGCAGAGGGCGATACCGCCGCGATGGGCGAGGATGGCCACCGGATCGGGAATCGGCGCGGGGGCGACGGGTATATGCAGCAGGCCGGGCAGCAGGCGCACGGCAGGTTCGCCTTGGATCTGGCCCTGGAGAGCGGAGCGTACACGACGGATTGTGCGTCCGCCCTGGAAAAACGCGAGAGAGTTGGGCGTAAGCATCGGCAGAGCCTTTCACGATGCGAAGACAAGGGAACAGGTTTCGGGTTTTAGGCCCAATACTTTTCGAATACGGGGTCTGCCGCCGCTCAGCCCTCACCCCCCAGCCCCCTCTCCCTGAGCGGGAGAGGGGGAGTCTGACTCGTCCGGGTGCGGAATCTCCCCTCTCCCCGTGAGGGAGAGGGGCAGGGGGTGAGGGGGCAAGGTCGATGCGAGATCAGCTTATTTGAAAAGTATTGGTTTTAGGCCAAGCGTGTTCACATGCTGTGCGCGTGCTACCTGCAAAGCCCATCCATTATGGTAAACGCTGCCCAGAGGCCGGGTAAGGTGCGTAGATTACAGGGAGATGACAAGAGGAGGAGGGGCAGCACAGGGCATGTGCAAAGTCGTGTGGTCGCCGGACAGCCCTCACCCCCCAGCCCCCTCTCCCTGAACGGGAGAGGGGGAGCCGAGCGCATCCTGATGAAGAAACTCCCCTCTCCCCGTGAGGGAGAGGGGCAGGGGGTGA
>CAIRFY010000047.1 GCA_903877945.1 uncultured Oscillochloris sp.
CCGCGAAGGCATCTTCCGGCGTTTTCACCACAACGAACTGACCTTCCGTGGGCTTTACATGTTCACTGAAAACTACATGCTCTCGCTCTCGCACGACGAGGTCGTACACGGCAAGGGCTCGCTGATGGATAAGATGTCCGGCGACCTGTGGCAGAAGTTCGCCAACATGCGCCTGCTTTTCAGCTACATGTACGCTCAGCCCGGCAAGAAGCTCATGTTTATGGGTGCCGAGTTTGGCCAGTGGCATGAGTGGAACCACGACAGTAGCTTGGACTGGCACCTGCTCCAGTACCCCTCACACATCGGTCTTCAACGGCTGGTGGGCGACCTGAACCGGCTCTACGCCAACGAGCCGGCCCTGCACGAACTCGACTGTGACCCCGCCGGTTTCGAGTGGGTCGATGTCAGCGACAGCGACAGCAGCATCTATAGCTTCCTGCGCCGGGGCAGAAGCACCGGCGACATCATTCTGGTGGTGATCAACGCCACCCCGGTGGTGCGGCCCAACTACCGCATCGGTGTGCCGCGTGATGGTTGGTGGCGCGAGTTGCTCAATAGTGACGGCAGCGAGTACTGGGGCTGCGGTATCGGTAACGCCGGCGGCGTCATGGCCGACCCCATATACGTCCACGGTCGCAACCAGTCGCTCCGCCTCATCCTACCGCCTCTCGGCGCGCTCTTCTTCAAGAGCGAGGGGTGAGGGCTGTTGTGAAAGTCGCGTGATTACCGCTCAACCCTCACCCCCCAGCCCCCTCTCCCTGATCGGGAGAGGGGGTGTCGAGTGCATCCTGATGCAGAATCCCTGCCCGACGACCCTGACTCAGCATCTCATAGAGCAGCACGCCGGTGGCCACGGCGAGGTTGAGCGAATCGCTGCGGCCACGCATGGGCAGTCGCACCATCAGGTCGCAGAGCGACTGCTGCGCTGGGCTGAGGCCCTGGCGCTCACTGCCCATGAGTAACACCAGTGGTTGGGCATACGTGACCGCCTGGTAGTCTGCGGGAGCTTTGTCGGACGCACCGACGAGGAAGGCACCGCGAGCGTGTTTCCAGGTAGCAAACTCGGCAAAAGAGGCATGGGCCAACTGAACCGCGAAGATCGCGCCCATGCTCGCTCGTAGGGCCACCGGGTCGTAGGGGTCGGTGGCGTCGTCCAGCAGGATTACGCCAGCGGCACCCACGGCGTCAGCCGTGCGCAGGATCGTCCCCAGGTTACCGGGATCGGCTGGCTCCACCAGGGCCACCCAGCCCGGCGGCGGGCCAAGGCGTATGTCGGCCAGGTGTGTCCAGCGCTGGTGGGCCACAGCCGCCAAACCCTGCGGCCCGTCCTTCTGCGAGAGCCCAACAAAAACCTCGGCGCTCACCTCGATGATCCGGGTGCGGGCGGCGGCCTGCTGGTCAACAAGCTCGCGGGCGAAGGGGCTGCTGAGCAGATCGGGGGCCACCACCAGCGCTTCCACATCGGCCCCCACCTGCACAGCCTCGCCCACGAGACGCACGCCCTCAATAAAGAACAGGCCCGTGCGCTCGCGCTCCTTGCGCTGGCGTAGTGCGCGGATCTGGCGGACGGTTGGGTTGGCGCTGCTTGTGATCATCGTGTTGGATAGACAAGGTTCGTGGGTACGTGACAGTTTGCCGCCGAACAGCCCTCACCCCCAGCCCCTCTCCCTCACGGGGAGAGGGGAGTGTATCGCTCTGTGGTGAGGAATACTCCCCCTCTCCCGTTCAGGGAGAGGAGGTTGGGGGTGAGGGCCTCACAGAACTGTAAGCTAAAACCTGAAACCTGAAATCTGAAACCTCGCTACGGCATATCGGGAAACACCTTGCCGGGATTGAGTCGGTTTTCCGGGTCAAGCCAGTGCTTGATCTGGCCTTGGACGCGGATCGCCTCTGCGCCGATGGCCCGGCGCAAAAACGGGCGCTTGAGGGTGCCGATGCCGTGTTCGCCCGAGAGCGTGCCACCCAAATCCAGGGCCACCGCAAAGATCGCCTCGGCGCAGGGCCAGAGTCGCGCCACCTCGGCGGGGTCGCGTGGGTCAAAGAGGATATTCGGGTGCAGGTTGCCATCACCGGCGTGGCCGAAGATGGCGATTGGCAGCCGATACTCGGCGCTCACCTGCTTGATCCGGCGCACGCAGGCGGCGATCTGGGGCAGCGGCACGCTGATGTCTTCACCGAGTCGGCTGGGCCGGATGCGGGCCAGGGCCGGGGCGACGGCGCGGCGGGCGCGCCAGAGGTTGGCCTCATCACTCGGGCTGCGGGCTACCTGCACGTCCACCGCCCCGCCACGTCGCGCCAGATCGGCCAGGGCCAGCGAGTCGGAGTCTACCGCCTCAGGTTCGCCATCGGTCAGCAGCAGCAGCATGGCCCCGGCGTCGCGGGGCAGGCCGATCTGGAGATACGCCTCTACAGCGGAGATCGTCGTATCGTCCATCAGTTCCAGGCTGGCGGGCACGATCCCCGAGGCCATCATCTGCTCGACCGTGGCGCATGCCGCGTCGAGGGTCGGAAAGATAGCCAGGGTGGTGCGCTGCGCTGCGGGCAGGGGCAGCAGGCGCAGAGTGGCCTCGGCGATCACCGCCAGGGTGCCTTCGGAGCCAACCAGCAGTTGGGCCAGACCGCTCTCTGGCCCCTGGCCAGCCAGCCCGTCGCCCCAGCGGGCCAGGCTGCCGTCGGCCAGCACCGCCGTCAGGCCCAGCACATAGTCGGCAGTGACGCCGTACTTCACACAGCGCGGGCCGCCCGCGTTGCAGGCGATGTTTCCGCCGATGGTGGACACCGACTGGCTGGAGGGATCAGGCGGGTAGAACAGGCCCACGGCCTCGGCGGCGCGTTGCACCTCAGCAGTGACGGCCCCCGCGCCGACGCGAGCGACCATTTGCTCGCGGTCGATCACGATCTGATCCATACGATTGAGGCTGATCAGCAGGGCACCGGGGCTAGGAATAGCCCCGCCCGCCAGACCGCTGCCGACACCCCGGCTGACCACGGGCAGACCGCGCTCGGCGGCGATCTGCATCAGGGAGACCAACTCGGCGGTATTGGCAGGCAGGGCCACCGCCAGCGGCGCACCTTCGGGCCGCGCAATTGAGGCGTCGAGCGCGTAGGTTCCCAGGTCGTCCGGGCGGGTCAGCAGGTAGCGCGGGCCGACGGCGGCGCACAAAGCATCAAGGACGACCCTCACCCCCCTGCCCCCCTCTCCCGCCACAGCGGGAGAGGGGGGAGAAAAGCAACTCAGAACCCCCCCCGTGAGGGGGAGGGGCAGGGGTGGGGGGTATGCCGCCCGCGTACCCCGGCCCAGTTCAGTGGACAGATCGCCCCCGGCGGCGCGGGCGAGGCTCGCCAGTTCCACCAGGCAGCGCGGGCCATCGGTCGGCGGACCGTCCAGGCGCAGGTACAGCGCACCAACCCCAGCGTCGCCCCAGATCACGGGCGTGAGTCCGTGGCGGCACGCAATAACGTGGGCGGCGGCGATAAAGGCGGGCAAGGCGCCACGTGGCAGAGTCAGATCAACCGCATTGACCGCAGCGATCTGCGCGGCGGCCAGATCCTCCCAGCGCCCCCAGGCAGCCTCATCAACACGCTCAACCGCAGCCCCGACGGCGCGGGCGGCAGCGGCAAGGGCGGTGGCCTGGCGCTCGACCACAGCGGGCGCGCCCTCAAGCTCGGCCAGCAGCAGCCCCGCGCCATCGCCATCCTCGGCCAGGGCCAGGGCGCTCAGGGCCAGGCGGCGATGGAGGAGGGCGTCGGCAAGCTGACAGGCGATGCCTATGTCAGCGCAGCGCAGCGCCAGACAGGCACGTGCAGGCGGCAGCGGACACACGCTCACGGTTAGTTCGTGTGGACGGCCAAGGTCAATCGCACCGCCGACGACAGCCCGATGCAGACCAAGGCCCGTGGCCCGCTTGATCGTCGGCCCACCCACGACCAGCCCGTTCTCCTCAAAAGCGACCGCACGTACATAACGCCCAATCGGCCCATAACGCAGGCGGTACCGCCCGCCAGCGTTATAGGCCATCAGTTCAGCCAAGCGCAGCCCCGGCGTCAATGGAGCAACCGGCAGCCACAGGCCGTACTCGGCCAGAGCCATATTCAGATGCTCAACCGTCGTCTCAGCGGGGGCTGTGGCCATCAGCGCCCCCGGCTGCACCGCAACTGTCGTGGAGAGATGCGTCATCGTCTCGCCATTATACCGCCCATCGGTGGGGTTGGGGTATATCGCAGGGCCGACGTTGCACCAGCCCTGTGGCGCTACCTCTGCAAGCGGGCCAGGGCCAAACCAAGGTCGCTGGCGGTGCGTAACTCACCGAGATCGATGCCAAGGCCGAAGTATAACCTTGCCTATGCATGCAGAAAGGTGGTTGAGATCGTCAGCTTCACTGACAATCTTAACCACCTCTCTGAAGGATTTTTGGGAGATGCTAGGGCACTAGCTCTACGACACCTCCATCGCCACCCATGCCCGCACCGACGTAGCCTCGTCGGAGTCGTCCAGGCGCATCTGCTGCACCTCGCCAGCGCGCAGGGTGTGGGCGGCGGCGGCTACAAATGCGCGGAACAGCGGGTGGGGCTGGTTCGGGCGCGACAGAAACTCGGGGTGGAATTGGCTGCCCACAAACCAGGGATGGTCACGCAGTTCAATGATCTCCACCAGGCGGTTGTCCGGCGAGTGGCCGCTGATCACGAAACCGGCATCCTCAAGCAGTGTACGGTACGTGTTGTTGAACTCGAAGCGGTGGCGATGGCGCTCCATCACCTCGGCGACCCCGTATGCCTCGGCTGCCCGCGTGCCGGGAACCAGCGTGCAGGGGTAGACGCCCAGCCGCATCGTGCCGCCCTTCTCCGTGACATCCCGCTGATCAGACATCAGGTCAATCACCGGGTGCGGCGTATTCTGGTCGAACTCGGTGCTGTTCACGTCGTTGCTGCCGATCACATGGCGGGCGAAGGCGATTGTGGCGCACTGCATGCCCAGACACAGCCCCAGGTAGGGGATCTTGCGGGTGCGCGCATATTCGGCGGCCATGATCTTGCCCTCGATGCCTCGATCACCGAATCCGCCCGGCACGACGATGCCGTACACATCCGCCAGCAGCCGATTCGGGCCATCACGCTCAATCTGCTCAGACGACACCCAGCGGATGTTGATGTCCAACTCCTGGTGCAGCCCGGCGTGGCGCAGAGCCTCGACCACGCTGATGTAGGCGTCGCGCAGTTCCACATACTTGCCCACCAGGGCCACTGTCACCTCACGCTTTGGCTGCTTGATTAGCTGCACAAGCTCAAGCCACGCCGTCAGGTCAGGGGTCTCACCCTTCAGGCCGAGCCGGTCGCACAGATACTCACCAAGACCGGCCTTCTCCAGCACCAGGGGTACCTCGTAGATCGAGCCCACCGTCTGCACGGGAATGACCGCACGGGTATCTACATCAGCGAAGAAGGCCACCTTGTCGCGGATGTCCTCCGAGATTGCAAAATCGGCCCGGCAGAGGATCACGTCGGCGGTGATGCCGACGCCGCGCAGCGCCATCACCGAGTGCTGAGTCGGCTTGGTCTTCAGTTCGTCGGTTGATCCGATATGCGGCAGCAGCGTGACGTGGATGTAGAGCACGTTGTCGCGCCCATACTCCTTGCGCATCTGACGGATCGCTTCAAGGAAGGGCAGGCTCTCGATGTCCCCGACCGTGCCGCCAATCTCGACAATCACCACATCCGCGCTGCTGCTCTTGCCCACGGCGGCGATACGCGACTTGATCTCGTCGGTGATGTGCGGGATTACCTGGATCGTGCCGCCCAGGTAGTCGCCACGGCGCTCCTTCTGGATCACCGCAGAGTAGATCTGTCCGGTGGTCACATTGCTCAGCCGCGAGAGGTTCTCGTCAATAAACCGCTCATAGTGTCCCAGGTCGAGGTCGGTCTCCGCGCCATCCTCGGTAACAAAGACCTCACCGTGCTGGTAGGGTGACATCGTGCCTGGATCCACATTCAGGTAGGGATCCAACTTCAAAACGGACACCCGTAGGCCACGGCACTTGAGCAGGCGTCCGATCGATGCGACGCTGATGCCCTTGCCGACGGAGGAAACTACACCACCCGTTACAAAGATGTACTTCGCCATACTCACCCTCATATCTCCTTTGTGTGGATGTCGTTGACCGCCCGCCATAATACGCCCTCGACATGGCATGTTTCAAACCAGCGTGACAGTTCAGCGCCGAGGCGATGAGGCGATGACTCGATACGAGCGCCTCATCGCCTCGGCGCATCATCGCAAGACTGTCAGGCATGTTTCAA